>NZ_BAAAOS010000018.1:641190-847090 GCF_039530625.1 Kribbella sancticallisti
CGTCGGCCGGGGCTTCGTGCTGTCTATGGCTCAGGCGACTGAGACTGCTGAGCCAGCTCAGGCAGCTCAGGCGGCTCAGGCGGCTCGGTGGCTCAGGTGGCGGCGAGGCGGCCCTTCTCGGCTGCTACGTCGAAGTCGGCCTCCGGCCACTCGGGGTTGAGGTCCTTCAGCGTTTCCAGGAGGAGCGTCGTGACGGCCCAGTTGCGGTACCACTTGCGGTCGCTGGGAATCACGTACCAGGGCGTCTTCTCGCCGTTGCACTTCTCCAGCGCGGCCTCGTACGCCTCGGTGTAGGCAGGCCAGAGCTCACGCTCGTCGACATCACCGGGGTTGTACTTCCAGTGCTTGGTCGCGTCGTCGAGTCTCGCCTCGAGACGGAGCTTCTGCTCCTCCGGCGAGATGTGCAGGAAGCACTTCACCACCGTGATGCCGCTCTCGGCCAACTCTTCCTCGAACTCGTTGATCTGCTCGTAGCGGCGATTCCAGACCGGCGGCGCGACCAGGTTGCGGACCCGGGCGATCAGTACGTCCTCGTAGTGCGAGCGGTCGAAGATCCCGATCAGGCCCGGCCCCGGCAGCGCCTGCCGGATCCGCCAGAGGAAGCCGCGGCGCCGCTCGGCCGGCGTCGGCGCCTTGAACGAGGTGATCCGCAGACCTTGGGGATCCATCAGCCCGGCGCCATGCCGGATGACGCCGCCCTTGCCGGACGTGTCCATCCCCTGCAGGACCAGCAGAACCCTGCGGTTGCCGCCCTTGCGCCCCTCGGCGAACAGCCGTTCCTGCCAGTCGGAGACCTCTGGCTCGAGCGCTTCGAGGGCGATCTTGCCCTCCTCCTTGGTGCCGTTGAACCCTGGCGTCGCGCGGCTGTCCCAGGCCTTCAGGTCCACCGGACCCGACGGCACCCGCAACGCGTCCAGCAACCTGGTGGCGCCGCCCTGATCCACCCCGGAACTCTTCTTCTTCGCCATCCGCTCATCCTGCCTCATGTTCGCGTCAGACCGGATCATTCACCGCGCGTGCTGCCTTCCGGCGGCGCCACAGCACCAGTTCGATCACGAGCACCAGGAGCAGGCAGACCGGTACCGCGATCACGCCCCAGACCAGGCCGGCCAGCGCCGCGAAGCAGTCACCGTCGTAGCCGGCGCAGTCGTCCTCGTGATGGGCGATGCCGGCCATGGCGACCACGTACGCCGTGAGCAGGGTGGCGCCCAGGTAGGCGACAGCGCGCACCATCCACCGGCCGGCACCGGGCGTGCCCTTCGGTCCGGCCTCCTGTGTCCGCGCGGGTTGGAGCGCAGTCGCGATCAAGGTCAGCGCGATCAGTCCGAGCACCACCTGCAGGTAGACGAGTTCGCCCTCGCCCGCCTCCCAGACGAACCGGAAGTCGAGGTTCGTCGCCACCTGCCACACCAGAATCACGTCCAGCACCACAAGGGCCGCGGCGAGCAACAGTCGAGCCGTGCGGTCCTGCCAGGCGACCACGACGCCGGCGACCCCGAGCGCGGCCGCGGCGTACCCCAGGGGGAGGATCCACTGCTCACTCCCGCGTCCCTCGGCATAGCTGAAGTAGACGAAGTTCCCAGCGCCCAGCAGGCCCAGCCCCGCGGCGAACAGCGCGAGGGACCCGACTACCGTCCGATGCTCTTGGATGGACATGGAGTCAGCGAACCACGTCCAAACGCCGGTCCGCGTGAGTAGGACCACTCAGTTCGGCTGTGTCGCTCCTTCGCGGGCCAGCGCGATCAGGCGGGAGACGGCGCGCAGGTACTTCTTCCGGTAGCCGCCCTTCAGCATCTCCGGGGAGAACATCTGATCGAGCGGTACGCCGCTCGCCACGAGCGGGATGTTCCGGTCGTACATCCGGTCAGCGAGCACCACCAGCCGGAGCGCGACGTTCTCGTCGGTGAGCAGCCGGATGTCCTGGATGCCCACGGTCTCCACCCCGTCGAGCAGAGCGCCGTACTTGCTCGGGTGCAGCTCGGCGAGTTGCCGATAGAGGTCGACGAAGTGGTCGCAGGAGGCTCCGGCACGCTCGGCTGCCACCTGCTCGACCTGCTCGTCGGTCCACGGCTCAGGAGCTACTGGGAGCCCTCGATGCCGGTAGTCGGGCCCATCGATCCGGCGTACGTCGAAGTTCGACGCGAGGCCCTGGATCTCGCGGAGGAAGTCCGTCGCCTGGAACCTGCCCTCGCCGAGCTTGTCCGGCAGCGTGTTCGAGGTCGCCGCGAGCTGTACGCCGGCTTCGACGAGTTGCCCGAGCAGTCGCGAGATCAGCACGGTGTCGCCGGGATCGTCCAGTTCGAACTCGTCGATACAGATCAACCGGTACTCCGACAGCGCCGCGACGGCCGGCCGCATCCCCAGAGCGCCGACCAGGTTCGTCAACTCCACGAACGTGCAGTACATCTTCGGCCCGGCCGAGACATGCCACAACGAAGCCAGCAGGTGCGTCTTCCCGACCCCGAAGCCGCCGTCGAGGTAGATCCCCGCCTTCTCCAGTTCAGGCCGCGACCTGGAACCACGCGACCTGGAACCACGCGACTTGGAACCCCTGAGCCTGGACCACAGCGTGGGCTCCTTGCGCGGTTCGGCGAGAACCTCCGCCCGGTCGCCGAGCACACCCAGGATCTCCGCCTGGCTCGGCTCGTCCGGGTTGGGCCGATAGTTGCCGAACCGTACGTCGGCGAACCGCGGCGGCGGCACGCACTCGGACAACAGCCGATCCGGACTCACCTCCGGCCGGCGCTCGCTCAGACGAATCGGCACCCCCACACCCTACGAGCCGACGCACCCCTTCAGGGCCAAGGGATGGGACAGCGGTTGGAAACAGCCGGGAAACAACGCCGTGACCTTGACCGCTTTCTTACTTTCAGTTAGGAAGTTGGTATCGGGGTCCACAGCCGGCTGGAATGACCGAGGAGTCAGCATGGGTGATCGGCAAGTCCCAACCCTGTCCACCACACCGTTTCGACGGCGCAGTCTGCTGAAGGGAGCGCTCGGCGGCGCGGCCGCCCTCGGGCTCGGCCCGGCCCTCGCGGGCTGCGGCGGCAGCGACAGCGGGGGCGGCACCACCAGCGGTGGCAAGGCCGTCGTCCGGATGTGGTCCTGGTACGGCGACCAGGAGGATCAGTTCCCGAAACTGATCGAGAAGTTCGAGGCGGCGCACAGCAACATCAAGATCGAGAACCGGATCTTCGGCACCCCCGACCAGTACCTGCCGGCGCTGCAGGCGGCGGTCGCGGGCGGCGACGTGCCGGAGATCTTCGCGCCGCACACGCGAGCGCTCACCTACGGCACCGGCGGTGTCTCGGCCGACCTGAAGAAGGATCTCGGCGACGACTTCCTGAAGGACTTCTTCGACTCGGCCAACCAGGAGTACACGCTGGACGGCAAGCAGTACGCGGTCGGCTGGATGGCGCAGACCTTCGGCCTGTTCTACAACCCGGACCTGCTGAAGCAGGCCGGCGTCGGCGAGGACGAGATCGAGACCTGGGACGACCTGATCGCGGCCGCCGCCAAGATCCGGGCGATCGGCAAGCACCCGGTGGCGCTCAGCTGCAACCCGACGACCAGTTCGCTGGACTTCTTCCTGCCGCTGGTTACCCAGGTCGCCGACGACCCGACCTTCTACCTCAAGCTGGACCAACTCAAGGACGGTCTGACCTATGAGGACCAGACCGTGGTCCAGGCGCTCGAGCTGAACCAGAAGATCGTCAAGGGCGGCGTCTTCCAGCCGGGCACCACCGGCACCAGCGGCGACCAGGTCCCGCAGATCTTCTACACCGAGAAGTCCGCGATGCTGTTCAACGGCTCGTGGACGCCGCAGGGCCTGTCCAAGGACGCTCCCCCGGCGTTCGCGAAGAAGTACAAGGTGATGAAGACGCCGGCCATCGCGGCGGGCAAGCGGCACTGGTGCGCGAACCAGGCCGGCGCCGGCTGGGCGGTCTCGGAGACGAGCAAGAACAAGGACGCCGCGCTGGAGTTCCTCAAGTTCCTGTACTCCGCCGACCAGTACTCCCCCACCATGAACGACTCGAACTCGATGCCGGCCACCAAGAGCGCCGCCGGCCGGATCGAACTGCCGGTGATGAAGCAGATGACGTCCTGGCTGCTCGACGGCGACGGCTGCCCGCACATCCCGTTCGGGGCCGGCTCGGTCGCGGCCGGCGATCCGCTGTCGAAGATCTTCGACGGCACCGGCCGGCCCGCCGCCGTCGCGAAGGAGATGCAGCAGGCCGTGCTGAACGCGAAGGGCGGCTAAATGGCGACCACTCTGACCGCACGTCCCAGCGCGCCCGGGCCGGCGACCCGCAGTACGGGGTCGGGAAGGAACCGGTTCGGGTCGCCGCTGCGGAAGTCGCAGCGGGTGGCGGGCTACCTGTTCGTACTGCCGACCTTCGTGCTGTTCCTCGGGTTCGTCCTGTGGCCGATCGTCTACACCGCGTACCTGAGCCTGACCTCGTGGGGCGGCTTCGGCAGTCCGCGGTTCGTGGCCCTCGACAACTACACCCGGATGCTCGGCGACCCGGTGGCCCGCCGGGCGATGATCGTGACGCTGGTCTACACCGCCGTCACGACCGTGGTGCTGACCTTCCTCGGCCTGCTCACCGCCGTCCTGGTGAACGCGGTCTGGAAACATGTCGGCGTCGTGGTGCGGACGATCCTGTTCATTCCCGGCATCGTCTCGTTCGTCGTCTCCGGCGTGCTCTGGAAGTTGATCTACGACCCGAACATCGGCACGCTCAACCAGGTGCTCGGCTCGATCGGGCTCGAGTCGCTGCAGCATCCGTGGCTGGCCGACCAGCGGACGGTGTTGCCGGCGATCATCGTGGTGAGCATCTGGGGCGGGCTCGGTTTCACCATGCTGATCTTCTTCGCCGGTGTCCAGGGCATCGACCCGAGCCTGTACGAGGCCGCTGAGGTGGACGGCGCGAGCAAGACCCAGCAGTTCTGGAACGTGACCGTGCCGAGCCTGCGGGTGGTCACCGGCCTGGTGGTCAGTCTCGGCCTGCTGAACGGGTTCAAGGCCTTCGACATCATCTTCGTGATGACCGGCGGCGGGCCCAACCACGGCAGCGAAGTACTGGGGACCTATCTGTACTCGCTGGCCTTCGGCTCGACGTCCGGGTCGATCCCGCAACTCGGCTACGCGAGCGCGTTCAGTGTCGTGACGATGGTGCTCTGCACGATCGCGGTGATCGCCCAACTGTGGCTGACCAGGAGGGCGGATCGATGAGGTTCCCGCTGGGCAAGAGCTTCGCCACCTTCGTGCTGCTGCCGTTCTGCGTCCTGATGGCGTTCCCGTTCGTCTGGATGCTGCTCACGTCGCTGCGGGAGGCGAACACGATCTTCGGCGGGTCGTTCTTCCCGGACACGTTCACCCTCGCCGGCTACCGCACCGCGTGGACGTCGATCCAGTTCCCGCTGCACTTCTGGAACAGCGTCTGGATCACCTCGGTGACGGTGATCGGCGTACTGATCTTCGCCACCCTCAGCGGCTACGCGTTCGCGAAACTCGACTTCCCGTTCCGCAACACGCTCTTCGTGCTGCTGCTGACCACGCTGATGATGCCGTCGACGGCGCTGATCATCCCGCTCTATCTGCAGCTCAAGGCGTTCGGGTTGCTCGACACCCAGGTGGGGCTGCTGGTCCTGTACATCTCGGGGTCGGCGCCGTTCGCGATGTTCCTGATGCGGGCGTTCTTCCAGACCCTGCCCGACGAGCTGATCGAGGCCGCCCGGGTCGACGGCGGCAGCGAGTTCACCATCTTCCGCCGCGTCATCCTGCCGCTCACCCGGCCGGGGATCGCGACCGTGGTGATCTTCCAGTTCCTGCAGACCTGGAACGAGTTCCTGATCGCGAACACCGTCCTGCGTACCACCGACTCGTTGCCGCTGCAGCCCGTTCTCTTCAGCCTGATGGGCCAGTACTCCACCGACTGGCCGGCGCTGACCGCCGGCCTCACCCTGTCCGTCATCCCGGTCGTCGTGGTCTACGTCCGGATGCAGCGGCAGTTCGTCGCCGGGATGATGCTCGGCGCCGTCAAGAGCTGACCTTTCCCCCTCGAAGAAGGAGCATCAATGCCGATCACCAACGTCGTCGTCAACTGCACCGATGTGCAGCGCTCGGTCGAGTACTACGCCAAGTTCCTCGAGGTCGAGCTGATCGGCGAGGCCACGGCCGAACGCGCCGTGCTGGACGCGGTGACGGCGACGATCGAACTGCGCGCGGTCGAGGCCGGGCGCGAGCAGAGCACCTGGGTGGGCGACGACCTGCAGAAGGGGTTCCGGCACCTCGGCTTCAAGGTCGACCGGCTGGACGAGCGGGCCGAGGTACTGAAGGCCGCCGGCGTCGAGTTCAAGCTCGACCCGCTCGATGCCGAGGGCAAGGTCCGGATCTGCTTCTTCTACGACCCCGACGGCACCCTGCTGGAGATGATCCAGGGTGACCTGCAGTACGCCGAGATGCTCGACGCCGAGGGGGTCGCGCGAGAGCGCGCTCTCGGAGTACCGCCGCGGCCGCGGTTCGACCATGTCGCCGTCACCGTCGAGGACCGGGCCGCCACCGACGCGTACTACCGGGACAACTTCGGCTTCTCCTTCATCGGCACCATCGAGCAGCCGCACGACCCGCGCGGCTTCCGTATCGGCTATCTCAAGTCCGGCGACACCGTGCTCGAAGTGTTCACCTACGAGCACGAGAAGAGCTCCCGCGCCCCGCAACTCGACGTCGCCGGCTTCGCGTACGCCGAACTCGCCGGTGACCCGCCGCCGGACCTGACCGAGGCGACCGCCCCCGACGGGACGACCGTGTACGTCGACCCGGACGGCTTCGCCTTCTCGGTCGGACCTACCGTATGAGCGCCGCAGCGCCGCGGCAGCAAGCCGATCATCAGGCTGTTCACGGAGCAGCTCATCACAAGGGGGGCGCATGACGAGTCCTTCTACCGACGACTGGCTCCGGCCGCTGGGTTCCACCGGGCTGACCGTGTCCGCGGTCTGCGCGGGAGGAGCGCTGCTCGCCGGGATGCCGGAGGTCTTCGGCTACGACGTCAGCCGCGAAGAGGCGGTCGCGGTGGTCCGGCAGGTGCTGGACAGCCCGCTGCGCTGGATCGACACGTCGAACGGGTACGGCGACGGCGAGAGCGAGCTCCGGATCGGGCAGGCGCTCGCCGAGCACGGCGGCCTGCCGGACGACTTCCTGGTCGCGACGAAGGTGGATGCTGACGGCAAGGACTACTCCGGTGCGCGGGTCCGGGCCAGTGTTGCCGAGAGCAAGCAGCGGCTCGGCCTCGACCAGTTGCCCCTGGTCTACCTGCACGATCCCGAGTTCCACGACTTCGACTCGATGCGGGACGCCGTCGACACGTTGATGCGACTGCGCGACGAGGGTGAGATCGGGCATGTCGGCCTGGCCGGCGGCAACACCGCCGAGCTGTCCCGGTACCTGGACCTCGGCGGCTTCGAGGTCGTCCTGGTGCACAACCGCTGGAGCCTGGTCGACCACAGCGCCGGTGCCCTGATCGAGAGAGCGGTCTCCGAGGGGATCGCGGTGGTGAACGCCGCGATCTACGGCGGCGGCATCCTGGCGAACCCGTCCGGCGGCCTGGCCAAGTACGGCTACCGGGAAGCGCCGGCCGCCCTGCTCGAAGCCGTCGCGGCGATGGACAAGGCGTGCCGCGACCACGGCATCGACCTGGTCACCGCCGCGCTGCAGCACTCGGTGAACGACCCACGGATCAGCGCGACGGTGATCGGCTTCAGCAAGCCCGCCCGGGTGGACCAACTGGTCGCCTCGCTGGAGACCGAGATCCCGGCCGAACTCCTGGACCGGCTGGCCGAACTGATGCCCGACCCGCGGTACTGGCTGGAGGAACCACGATGACGAACTTCCCCGACGGATTCGTCTGGGGCGCGGCGACAGCGTCGTACCAGGTCGAGGGAGCGGTCTCCGAGGACGGCCGCGGGCCGAGCATCTGGGACACCTTCGCCCATACGCCGGGCCGGATCGCGGACGGCTCGACCGGCGATGTCGCGGACGACCACTACCACCGGTACGCCGAGGACATCAGGCTGCTCGCCTCGCTCGGGCTCACGGCGTACCGCTTCTCCATCGCCTGGCCGCGGGTGATCCCGACGGGTGACGGAGCCACCAATCCCGCCGGGCTCGACTTCTACCGCCGCTTGGCCGAGACGTGCCTGGAGCATGGCGTCACGCCGTACGCGACGCTCTATCACTGGGATCTGCCGCAGCCGCTGGAGGACGCCGGCGGGTGGCTCGTGCGCGACACCGCCGAGCGGTTCCGGGACTATGCGGCGATCACGCACGCCGCGCTGTCGGACGTGATCAAGAACTGGATGACGCTGAACGAGCCGTGGTGTTCGGCGTTCCTGGGGTATGGGAACGCCGAACACGCACCGGGACGGACCGAGGGTGCTTCCGCGCTGAAAGCCGTTCATCACCTGCTGCTCGGGCACGGGCTGGCGCTTCGGGCTCTGCGCTCACCGGAGACGTCGATCGGGATCGCGCTGAACCCGGCACCCGTGTACGCCGCGTCGTCGTCCGAGGCGGATCGCGATGCCGCGCGGCGGGCAGACGGGCTGCGGAACCGGTTGTTCCTCGATCCGCTGCTGCTCGGGAAGTATCCGTCGGACGTGCTCGAGGACACCGGGATGACGGACTGGTTCGCGCAGTACGACGCGGATCTGCCGGTGATCTCGACACCGATGGACTTCCTCGGGGTGAACTACTACTGCCCGCAGACGGTCGCCGCGCCGGACGGTCCGATCACGGATCCCGGCAAGCCCAGCACGCTGCCGGGAAGCGAGAACCTCGTTGCCGTCGACACCGGTCTCGAACGCACCCAGATGGGCTGGCCGATCCAGCCCAGCAGCCTCGGCGATGTCCTGCGGATGGTCAACGACCTCGCTCCCGACCTGCCCCTCTACGTCACGGAGAATGGCGCCGCCTATCCGGATGAGGTGACCGCGGACGGCCAGATCGAGGACACCGAACGCCGGAGCTACCTCGAACAACACATCAACGTCTGCCAGCAGGTGATTTCCGGCGGTCTACCGCTGAAGGGCTACTTCGCCTGGACCTTGATGGACAACTTCGAATGGTCCTTCGGCTACAGCCGCCGCTTCGGCCTGGTCCACGTCGACTACCAGACCCAAGCCAGAACCATCAAACACAGCGGCCACTGGCTCCGCGACTACCTCACCACCTGACCCGCGGGAGGGTCGGGAACACCGCAGGTGTGGTGGGGGTCGGCTGTCAGCCCCGGCGCGAGCTATCCGCTCAGGGCGCGGTTGGAGGTTTGGTGAGGGGTTAGCTGGCTGTGGAGGACTAGGGAGGCGGCACCGAGGGCAGCGGCGCTGGGGCCCAGTTTGGAGAGTTCTACGCGGGTGGGGTGCATGGCGCGGACGAACGACAGGCGGTTGATCTCGGTGGTGGCGACGCGGGCGTAGATCTCGCCCGCCTCGCTGAAACCGGGCCCGGCGAGAATGATCTGGTCGAGGTCCAGCAGGTTCGTGATCGACAGCAGCGCCTTCGCCAGGTACGTCGCCGACTCCTCGATCAACGCCAGGCACCGAGGATCTCCGGAAGCCGCCAGCCGCGCGAGCTTGGCGAAGTCCGAGCGGATCGCGGAGCGCCTCCCCCGCAGCCCCAGGTCGCTCACCAACGACACGTCCTGCTCGGCCAGTTCGACCACCCGCGCCGGCGCGGCCAGGCTCTCCAAACAGCCGCGGCCACCGCACCAGCAGTCCGGCCCGTTCACGTCCAGGATCATGTGGCCGATCTCTCCGACGTTCGAGGACGAGCCGCGGTACACATCGCCGTTCGTGACCAGGCCCAGCCCGAACCCGGCCGCCATGTACACCGTGGCGAAGTCGTTGGCCGACGGGATCCGACCGGCCCAGAACTCGCCGATCGCCGCGCAGGTCGAGTCGTTCTCCACCACGATCGGGTGGTCGATCGCCGCGCTCAACGTGTCCCGGACCGCGAACGGCTCCCACGCGTACTTCGCCCGGTTCGCCCGCAGCAAGCGGTCTCCCCCGCCCTGCCGGCCGGCCAGCGCGACCCCCACGCCGACCAGCGTGGCAGGCTCGATCCCGGTCTTGACGATCAGATCCTCGAGCTCAGCCGTCAGCCGCTTCACCACGGTCCCCGGGGTGTCCCGCCCGATCCCCTTGGACGACAGTTGCTCGATCACGCGGCCGTTCATGTCGGTGACCACGTACGTCGTACTCGGCGTGTCGATGGAGATCCCGACGGCGTGCCTGGCGCGGGGGTTGAACTGCAGCAGGGTGGCGCGTTTACCCCCGGTGGGGTCGCCCAGGCCGGTCTCGATGATCAGCCCGTCGGCCAGCAACTGCTTGACCACCCGGGAGATCGAGGCACCGGTCAGACCCGAGCGGTCGGCCAGGTCCACGCGTGTCACCACGCCGCTGGAGCGGATCAGGTCCAGGATGGCACTGTGTGTCTCCTGAGCGGTCGCACCCTTGAGGATCTTCGCCACGGTCATTCCCTCCCGGTGCGCACTTTAGTACACAACGTAAGAAAGTGGGGATAGTTGACCTCGAGTTCTGTTGAGGTCCTAGCGTGGCGAGACCAATGGAGACGCCAGGAGGTCTGATGTACGCCGTACGGCTGCACGAGTTCGGTCCGGCTGAGAATCTCGTCTATGAGGAGGTCCCGGACCCAGTTCCGAGCGCCGGACAGGTCCGAATCAGCGTGGAGGCGGCCGGCGTGCACCTGCTGGACACCGCGCTGCGGGCCGGGACGGCAGGTGGCGGGCCGGTCGCACCGCCGGAGCTTCCGACCATCCCAGGCCGGGAGGTGGCAGGCACCGTCGACGCCGTCGGACCAGAGGTCGACGAGACCTGGATCGGCAAGCGGGTGGTCGTGCACCTAGGCCCTGTACCCGGCGGGTACGCCGAACTGGCCGTGGCGAACGTAAAGTCCCTTTACGTGATCCCCGACCACCTGGATGGCGCGACCGCCGTAGCCACTATCGGTACCGGCAGAACCGCCGCCGGCGTACTGGAGCAGGCCGCGCTCGGCAAGGACGACGTAGTACTGATCACGGCCGCCGCGGGAGGCATGGGCAGCCTCTTCGTGCAGGCGGCCCGCAACGTCGGGGCGGTCGTGGTCGGAGTCGCCGGAGGGCCTGAGAAGGTCCAGCAGGTGCGGGACCTCGGCGCGCAGTACGCGGTGGACTACAAGGCGACGGACTGGCCGGAGCAGGTCAAGGAACAGCTCGACGGGCGGGACGTGACCGTAGTACTCGATGGAGTGGGCGGGGAGAACGGGCAACGCGCGTTCGAGTTGCTGGGCATCGGTGGCAGGCTGCTGATGTTCGGCTGGTCGGGCGGCGGTCCTGTGCAGTTGACCACCCAGGACCTGATGAACCGCGGCCTCAGCGCGACCTGGGCGATCGGCCCGAAGCTGATGCGCAGACTCCGTGAACTGGAAGCCACGGCGCTCCGGGAGTCGATCGAAGGCCGCTGGACTCCCCTGCTGACTCGGTTTCCCCTCTCGAAGGCCCCCGACGCCCACCGCGCCCTCGAGCACCGCGAAACGGTCGGCAAGGTCGTCCTGCTCCCCCCGGAGTTGACCTTCACACCGTGTCAAGGCCCACCGTAGAGCCATGTTCACCATCGGAGACTTCGCCGCCTTCGGCCGGGTGTCGGCACGGATGCTGCGGCACTACGACGCGATCGGGTTGCTACGGCCGGCCGTCATCGACAGCACCAGCGGCTACCGGTACTACCGCGCCGACCAACTGAAGCGGCTCAACCGGATCATCGCGCTCAAGGATCTGGGCTTCACCCTGCAGCAGGTCCAGGACATCGTCGACGCCAAGATCGGCCCGGAGGAGCTGCGCGGCATGCTCCGCCTCCGCCGGGCCGAGCTCGAGGCGCGGCTGGCCGATGACGCGCTGCGGCTGGACGCCGTCGAGGCGCGGCTCCGAATCATCGAGAGGGAGGGTCACATGTCAACGGACGACGTCGTCCTGAAGTCGGTCCCGGCGATCCGGGTCGCCGAGCTGTCCGCCACCGCCGCCAGCTATGAGGGGGTGGACATCGGTCCGGTCATCCAGCCCCTGTACGCGCAGGTCTGGGAGCGGATCAACGCCGCCGGGGTGAAACCGGCCGGGCCGCCGGTTGCCTACTACGAGAAGGCCGAGGGCGACGCGGTCGTCGTACACGCCGCTGTCACCGTCGACGCGGCCGAGCAGGGCGGCGCCGACTACCAGGTGCTCGATCTGCCGGAGCTTCGGACGGCCGCCACTATCGTCCACCAGGGCTCCATGGACCAAGCGGACCAGAGTATGCAGCTGCTGGCCCGCTGGATCGATGACGGCGGCTACCGCAGCGTCGGCTACGCCCGCGAGGTCTGCCTCGCCTTCGACCCGGACAACCCGGACAACTGGGTGCACGAGTTCCAGATCGAGGTCACCCGACCCTGAACCTTCGTGAAGTTCAGATAGGCCTTGATCTTCGAGCGTTCGGTGCTGGGCGACGTACTGCAGGCCCCACGGCGTACTGATGTCCTGCTGGCGGATGAACTGGTCGCCTGGGCCGGCCAGCACTTCGGCGGCACGGCCCTGGACCAAGCGGTCGGCTGTCCGCACCGCGGCGGCCCTCGGATCGACCGGTGGATCGGCTTTGGCTTCGGTTGCCGGCACCTCCATGGCGACCACCGCTGTGGCGGCGACCGTCAGCACGCAACCGACTGCGACAGTGCGCAGGGCTGTGCTCTTCACGGGCTACTTCCTCACTGAAGGAGGCGAAACCCCCGCCACCGGCCGGGGGGCTGCGGCCGACCGGCGGATGGCGGGGGCGAGGAAGTCTGGGTCCGCTGGGCAGGTGGATGAACTCCAGTCGTCCTCTGTTCGAAGAGATTGACACCTGCGAGTTATGGCTGTGATATCCCAGCAGGGCATAACCTCACCGCTATGGAGCTGGAATTACGCCATTTGCGGGTGGTCTGCCGCCTCGCGGACACCGGCAGCGTCTCCAAGGCCGCCGCCGCTCTGGGCGTCTCGCAGCCCTCCCTCACGGCCCAGCTCCACCGGATCGAGGACGCCATCGGCGGCTCGCTGTTCGACCGAGGCCCGTACGGCGTGGTGGCCACTCCCCTGGGCAAGCACGTACTGGGCCGGGCGCGGGCGATGCTCGCGGATATGGACGACCTGGTGGGCTCCAGCCGCCGCTATACGACCCCGTCCGCAGTACTGCGGCTGGGGTCGGTCCGCACGGTGATGTTCGGCGGGTGGTTATCCCGCTTGGAGGAACTCCTGCCGGGGCGGGAGATCACGACGCAGGTGGACCCGTCGTGCGCAGTACTGACTGAGTTGCTGGCGGCCGGCGTGGTCGACGTGGTGATGCTCGGCCGCTGCGACGACGCCCACTCCCCACCCTGCCCGCCGGGCATTCGCGAGCAGACGATGGTCTACCCCGAGCCCTTCGCCGTCGCCCTCCCCATCGACCACCGGCTGGCCGGCGAGTCCTCGGTGAACCTCGCCGACCTGGCCGACGACATCTGGATCTGCCCACCCGCGGGCAAGGAAGACGGCGACCTCGCCTTCCTCCGCGACGCGTGCGAGGCGGTCGGCTTCACCCCTGAGTTCCGCTACGCCAACCTCGACACCGCGGAGATCGAACAACTGATCGGCGCCGGCCGCGGTATCAGCCTGTGTGCCCCCACGGTCCGCGAGATCCCCGGCACCGTCGTCCTCCCCCTGACCGGCCAACCCCTCCTCTGGCGCCGAGCCCTCCGCTGGCGCGCCGACCACACACCTCAAGAAGAAATCAACCTGATCCACCAAGCCTTCATAGACACCTACGCCACCACCATCACCGCCCACGCCGCCCCGCGCCCCTGGTGGCCCACCAACCCAGCCGCCCACCCCAAGATCCTCCAGCCCTGACCCGCCGGGCCTGTGGACGACGCCCGGCGATGGGCTGGTCCTCACTCTAGAATTCCAGCCATGGACGTTCTGCCGAGTCAGTCCGAGGTCTTCCTGCTCGCCGACCAAGACCGCCGGCTGACACCGGACGGCCCCGCGCTGGTGGGGCCTGACGGCGTACGGCGGGAGATTCCTGTGGGGGTCTACGAAGCGATGCAGTTCGTCGAAGCAGCCATGCTCAAGGGCTTCGCCGTCCAGGTCACCGCCTTGCGACACGAGCTACCCATCGACGAAGCAGCCGGCGCGATCGGCATGTCCCGCCGCGACCTACGCGCCTACGCCGCCGAAGGCGCGATCCCGTTCCGCTCCACAGAGCACACCGACTGGGTGCAACTCGAGCACGTGCTCGCCTTCAGCCAGCGCTTGAAGGCCCAGCGCCGCAGCGCCCTCGACGAGATGCTCAACGAATCGATCTACGACGACGATGACGACTTTCAGACCGGCGAGCAGGATCGGTAGGGCCCGCGCATGCCGGAGCCGGAGCGCCAAGCCTTCCTCGATGCGAATGTGCTTCGGGGGCACCTGCAGACAGACATCCTCCTCACGCTGGCGGACAAGGGCGCGTTCGAGCCTCGCTGGTCGGCCGAAGTCTTGGACGAGGTGCGTCGTAACCGGCCACCGAAGCTGTCCGAGCAAGCGATCGACCGCCGACTCGATCAGATGAACAGAGCTTTCCCGCAGGCCATGGTCAGCGGTTACGAGCACCTCATGCCTGCGATGCAGGCCGATGCCAAGGACAAGCATGTCCTCGCGGCCGCGGTGCATTCGCAGTCAACCGTGCTGGTGACGGAGAACGTGAAGGACTTCGACCCGCCGAGCAGCGGTCCGCACGCGATGCAGGTCGAGAAGACCTCCGCATTCCTCAACCGTCTCCTCAGCGACAACCCCGAGCGGACGGTCGCCGCGATGAACGAGATGATCAGCCGCACCGACCGCGAGCCGAACTCGCTCGCGGCGCTGGTCGACAAGATGGCCAAACAGAACGACTTGAAGGGCTTCGCACAGAGCTTCAACGCGGCGCTGCCGCCGGACCAGCGCAGTACCAGCCTGCAGCAGACCGGCGGCAAGGCGGAGAAGTCTGCGACGTCCGCCGCTTTCGACGGAGTAGCCCCGGCCGGCGGAGCCACTGAAGCACCTGCAGCAACACCCGAAGCGCGCAAAGCCCCACAGGGCGCCGAGAAGGGCACCGACAAGGAACTCTAAGCCTGTGGACAACGGCCAGCGAGAGACGGACGTCGCTCGTAGACTTCGCGGATGGACGTGATGCCTAGCAGGCCTGAGGTCTTTCTTCTCACCGGTGGAGCGGCTGCGGAGCGCTCCACGGTGGACCGCGGGGGCAGGCAGCTGTCAGTGTCTGCCGAGCTGTTCGAGGTGCTTGAGTTTGTGCAGGCGGCGGCCGAGCGTGGGCTCGCGGTGCAGGTGACGGCACTGAGACAAGAACTGCCGGTGGACGAGGCAGCTGACGCCGTCGAGATGGGACGGGACGAACTCCGGCTGTACATCGGGCAAGGGCGCATTCCGTCGCGCTCCAGCCAGTACGTCGACTGGGTGCGACTGTCCGACGTACTCGAGCTCAGTCGCAAGGTGGATGCCGAGCGAAAGCAGGCGCTGTCCGAGCTCGCGAACGAGTTGAGGTTGGACGAGTAGGACTAGCGGGTGTCTGACCAGGTTAGGCGGTATGAGGTTGAGCCGAAGCGGACGTGGTCGCCGGCTCGGACTTGGGTGGGGGTGGTGATGCGGAGGCCGTTGAGGTAGGTGCCGTTCATGGAGCCCAGGTCGCGGAGGAGCCAGCCGTCTTCTGTGGGGCGGAGTTCGGCGTGGAAGCGGGAGACGGAGATGTCGGCCATGCGCAGGGTGGCGCCTGGGCCGCGGCCGATGCGGACCGTCGGGGAGCCGGGCGGTGGGAGGGTCAGGCCGGGGAGCCGGAGCGCGGGGTTCGCGGAGCGTGGGGTGAGGGTGATGCGCGGGATGTGGGCGACCAGGCGGTGGAGCAGTTGGACCAGGCGCGGTTCTTCGCGGGGTAGGTCGTTCGTGGCGTCGGCTAGTTCTCGGCGGCTTTGAGCGCGGAGGACGAAGTTCATCCGGCGGATGAAGGTGTCATGCGACAGCCGGCCCGAGCCGGCGCCGTCGCGCAGGATCGCCAGCGCTCGATCCCGTTCGGCATCCGACGGGCGCCCTAACTCCAGCCTCGCCGATGTCATACCGAGATTGTCCGTGGACCCCCGGTCACTGTCCAGCACGGTCAGTCGTCAGTCCCCCGTACTACGCAGGTTCGCGTGGAAGCCGATCGCCACGTTGCACAGTCCGACGGCCTGTCGCCGGCCAAGGTGACAGGCGTCTGGACACAACCCGCCCTCGGCATCCTCCGATCGGCCACCGATGGCACCGGCCCGGGTCACACCTGCGAGCTTGCCCGCGTGCTCGGCCATAGACCGGCGGTCAGTTGACCAACCTCGCCAGCCGACGACTACGCAGTACGGGCATCAGGGTTTGGCGGTGAGCACGTCGGCCAGGTCGAACTTCACCGGCTCCTCGAGCTGTTCGTACGTGCACGACTCCGGCGTCCGATCCTCGCGCCACCGGACGAACTGAGCGGTATGCCGGAAGCGGACGCCCTCCATGTGGTCGTACTTCACCTCGACCACCCGCGCAGGCCGCAGCGGCACGAAACTCAAGTCCTTCCCCGCCTGCCACCGGCTGCCCTCGGCGTTGCGCGGCGTCCGGTTGCCTTCCTCCTGCTTGGCCCAGGCCCACGGATGGTCGTCGAAATCCGTGACCAGTTCCTGCATCTCCTCGAAGAGTTCCTCGCGTCGCGCCATCGGGAACGCGCCGATCACGCCGACGCTGGCGAGCACACCCTCGGCGTTGTAGAGGCCGAGCAGCAACGACCCGACCCGGTTCTCGCCGCTCTTGTGCACGCGGTAGCCGGCGACCACGCAGTCCGCGGTCCGCTCGTGCTTGATCTTGAACATGGTCCGCTTGTCCGGCTCGTACATCCCGTCGAGCGGCTTCGCGATCACCCCGTCCAGCCCGGCGCCCTCGAACTGGTGGAACCACTCGGTCGCGACGGCCTTGTCGGTCGTCGTCCGGGTCAGGTGGATCGGCGCCGCGGACTTCTCCAGCGCCTGCTCGAGCGCGACCCGCCGCTCGGCGAACGGGCGCTCGGTGTAGTCCGTGTCGCCCAGCGCCAGCAGGTCGAACGCCACGAAACGTGCCGGGACGGTCTCGGAGAGCATCTTGACCCGGGAAGCGGCCGGGTGGATCCGCTGCTGCAGCATCTCGAAGTCCAGCCGGTCGCCGGTTGAGCCGACCAGCACGATCTCGCCGTCGATCACACAGCGCTCGGGCAGGTTCGCCTTGATCGCCTCGACCAGTTCCGGGAAGTACCGCGTCATCGGCTTCTCGTTGCGGCTGCCGATCTCCACGTCGTCGCCGTCGCGGAAGATGATGGAGCGGAAACCGTCCCACTTCGGCTCGAAGCTGACGTTCCCGTCCGGGATCTGCTTGATCGGTTTCGCCAGCATCGGCTTGACCGGCGGCATCACGGGTAGCTGCATGCCGCCATTCTGCCCGTCGCGGAGGCATGATGGAGGCATACCGACTGGTAGAAACCGGAGGTACCGAGATGTACGACGTCGTACTGCTCGTGGAGCAGGAACTGACCGAACCCGACGCCAAGCGTGTCGTCGAACTGCACCAGGACATGCCTGAGCCGGTGAAGTACCACGTGCTCGTCCCGTGTCACAACGCCGAGGCCGGCGTGGAGGCGTCCATCAGCGCGCTGGGTACCGCGGACCTCTACGGACCAGGTCTCGTCGACCAGCGCGAGGAACTCGCCGAGGCGCAGAAGGCGATCGACAGCGAGGCGAGGGACTGCACCGGTCGGAGTGTTCAGCGGCTGCGCGATCTCGGTCAGCAGGCCGAGGGCGGGATCTCGCACGACCGGCCGATCGACGCGCTGACGGCGACGGTCGAGAAGGTCGGCGGGCAGGAGGTCATCATCTTGACCAGGCCGCACATCGTTGCCGAGTTCTTCCACCTCGACTGGACCAACTCGGCTCGCCGGCACCTCGGTGTGCCGGTTCTTCATCTACTCGAACACGAGGAACAGAAGACGAGGAAGTAACTCCCGTACTCCGTGGGCGCGTGGCTGGTCTCGCGCTCACGGAGCCCAAATCTGCCCCTGAGCACGCGAGCAAGCTCGCAGGAGTTGTCAGGTTGCTTGCTCACAGCCCCGCACCGCTGAGCAGGCCGGCCCACCCCGTCCCCAGCTCGCGGCTCAGCGGCGCAGGAGCCGCGGCTCGAGCGGGCCTCGGCCAGAGACTCAGTTGAGTAGTAGGACCGCGTAGGTGACTCCGCCGGCTAAGGCGGCGAAGAGTAGGGAGAGGCTGGCTCTCAAGGAGTGTTCGCCTACTTTGCCGTAGTGGCGGCCGTCTTCTGAGTTGTAGGCGAGCTTGTAGCCGGTGTAGCCGGCGCCTACCACCAGGGCGAGCTTGAGCATCGCGCCCTCCCCTCACGTCAGGACAAAACGCTACCCGGTCGGGCGGTTAGACGCCTGCGGCTGTGCCGGACTCGGCGAACTGGGTGTGGTACAGGTCGGCGTACTCGCCGTCCAGTGCGAGCAGTTCCTCGTGCGTGCCGCGTTCGACGATGTTGCCGTGGTCAACCACCAGGATCTGGTCGGCGTTCCGCACGGTCGACAGGCGGTGCGCGATCACCAGCGACGTCCGTCCTTCCAGCGCGGTGTCGAGCGCCAACTGGACCGCGACCTCCGACTCCGAGTCCAGATGAGCCGTCGCCTCGTCCAGTACGACGATGCGCGGCGCCTTCAGCAGCAGCCGGGCGATCGCGAGACGCTGGCGCTCACCACCGGACAGCCGGTGACCGCGATCCCCCACGACCGTGTCCAGCCCGTCCGGCAAGGACGACACCAACTCCCACACCTGCGCGGAGCGGAGCGCGTCCGCCATCTCCTCGTCCGTCGCGTCAGGCTTCGCATACGCGAGATTCGCCCGGATCGTGTCGTGGAACATGTGCGCGTCCTGGGTGACGTAACCGATCGCGTCGTGCAGCGACCGCAACGTCACGTCCCGGACGTCCTCACCACCGATGCGGACCGCACCGCCGGTCACGTCGTACAGCCGGGCCACCAGGTTGGTGATGGTGGTCTTGCCGGCCCCCGAAGGCCCGACCAGGGCAACCATCTGCCCGGCCTCGACGTTGAAGCTGACGTCGTCGAGCACCTGCGACGACACCCGCTTGTCGAGCACCGCGACGGACTCCAGGCTGGCCAGCGAGACCTGCTCCGCGGTCGGGTAGGCGAATGACACGTGGTCGAACGACACCGTCGACGCGCCGGCCGGCAGATCCCGGGCCTCGTCGGCGTCCTTGATCATCGGCTCCAGGTCGAGCACCTCGAAGACCCGCTCGAACGACACCAGCGCGGTCATCACGTCGACCCGCACGTTGGACAGCGCCGTCAGCGGGCCGTAGAGCCGACCGAGTAACGCGACCAGCGCGAGGAGCGTGCCGATCGTCAGGGTCTCGCGGACCGCGAGGTTGCCGCCGACGCCGTACACCAGGGCGGTCGCGAGCGCCGCGACCAGCGTCAGCGCGGTGAAGAACACCCGGCCGAGCATCGCGATCCGGATGCCCAGGTCGCGGACCCGGCCCGACCGCTCGCCGAACTCCCGGTTCTCGATCTCCGGGCGGCCGAACAGCGTCACCAGCAGGGCGCCGCCGACGCTGAACCGCTCGGTCATCGCCGTCGACATGTCCGCGTTCAGCTGCATCTGCTCCCGGGTCATCGCCGCCAGCCGGCGGCCGAGATAGCGCGCGGGGAGCAGGAAGACCGGCAGCAGCAGGATCGCGACGACCGTCAACTGCCAGCTCAGCAGCAGCATCGCGCCGACCACGAGGATCAGGCTGATGACGTTGGAGACGACGCCGGACAGCGTCGAGGTGAAGGCCTGCTGGGCGCCGATGACGTCGGTGTTCAGCCGGGAGACCAGCGCTCCGGTCTGGGTGCGGGTGAAGAAGGCGACCGGCATCTGCTGCACGTGCGCGAACACCTTGGTCCGCAGGTCGTAGATCAGGCCCTCACCGATGCGCGCGGAGAACCAGCGCTGCCACAGGCCGAGCCCGGCCTCGACGATCGCGAGCAGCGCGACCAACAGGGCCAGCGACGTCACCAGCCCCGCGTTGCCCTTGCTGATGCCGTCGTCGACGATCTTCTTGAACAGCAGCGGTGAGGCGATCACCAGGAACGCCGAGATCACCACCAGCACCAGGAACCCGGTGATCTGCCACCGGAACGGCTTGGCGAACCGCAGGATGCGCTTGAGCGTGCCCTTGGCCAGCTTGCGATCAACCACCGACGCGTCCTGCCGCCGCCAGCTCATCGCGCTGCCGCCGCCACCGCCCATTCGCATTCCTGAAGACATCCGGTCCCCTCCCCGCAATCCACTCGTCAACCTTGACAACAGTTGAGGTCGGTCAAAACTTCCCGCCGCGCCGGGACCTAGCCGAACGCCGCCACCAACTCCTGCAGCCGCCGGGTCTGCGCCTCCCGCTCGGCCTTCAACTGATCCTCGTACGACCGGTCCGCCGCGCCCAGCAGCAACGCCTTCGTCTCCCGTACCGCGCCCGCCAGCGGCGACAGCAACGCCTCGGACAAGTCTTTCACCGTACCGGCCAGATCCTCGGCCGGTACGACGATGTTGGCCAGCCCGAGCTCGCGGGCCTCCGCCGCCTCGACCCAGCGGGACGTCGCGCAGATCTCCAGCGCACGCGAGTACCCGATGAGTTGCACCAGCGGCTGCGTGCCACCAAGGTCCGGCACCAGCCCGAGCGCCGGCTCCCGCATGCTGAACCTGACGTCCGGCGTCACCACTCGCAGGTCACACGCCAGCGCCAACTGGAACCCGGCGCCCACCGCATGCCCCTGCACAGCGGCGATGCTCACGATCTCCGGCCGCCGCAACCAGGAGAAGCCCGCCTGGAACCCGGCGATCGCCTCGTGCACCTGCGCCGCGGGCTTGGCCCCGAGAGTGAGCAGCGGCTCCTCCCCGTCCACCGGCTCGCCCATGATCAGCTTGCGATCCAGCCCGGCCGAGAACGAGGGCCCCTCCCCCGACACGACGACCACGCGCACGTCCGGCGGCAACGCAGTACCGAAGTCCGCCAACGCCCGCCACATCGCCGGAGTCTGCGCGTTGCGCACCTCCGGCCGGTCCAGCACCACCCGGGCGACTGGCCCGTCCACCGTCAACCGCAGTCCGAGATCCGTCATGCCAGTGAACATACGCGAACCGGACCCCCTTTCCCCGCGGTCCGGATCACCTGTGGAAAAGCACTCAGGCGAGCGACACCAGGTCGGCGTAGTCGTTCGTCCACAGGTCCTCGACACCGTCGGGAAGGAGCAGCACCCGCTCGGGCTCCAACGCCTCGACGGCACCCTCATCGTGGGTGACGAGGACGATCGCGCCGGTGTAGGAACGAATCGCGTTCAGTACTTCGGTCCGCGACGCGGGGTCGAGGTTGTTGGTGGGCTCGTCGAGCAGCAGCACGTTCGCGGCCGAGACCACCAGCGTCGCCAGCGCGAGCCGGGTCTTCTCGCCACCCGAGAGCACCCGGGCCGGCTTGTCCGCGTCGTCGCCGGTGAACAGGAACGACCCGAGCACCGACCGGGCCTGGGTCTCATTCAGGTCCGGAGCCGCCGTCTTCATGTTCTCCAGCACGGTCCGGTTCACGTCGAGCGTCTCGTGCTCCTGCGCGTAGTACCCGAGCTTGAGGCCGTGCCCGTCGATCACCTCGCCGGTGTCCGACTTCTCGATCCCGGACAGCACCCGCAGCAGGGTGGTCTTGCCCGCGCCGTTCAGGCCCAGTACGACGACCCGCGAGCCGCGGTCGATCGCCAGGTCCACGTCGGTGAAGATCTCCAGCGACCCGTACGACTTCGACAACTCCTTGGCCATCAGCGGCGTCTTGCCGCACGAGGCCGGGGTCGGGAACACGATCTTGGCGACGCGGTCCGACGCGCGCTCGTCCTCGAGCGACGACATCAACTTCTCGGCCCGCTTCAGCATCTGCTGGGCCGCGGTCGCCTTGGTCGCCTTGGCGCGCATCTTGTTCGCCTGGGCGACCAGTTGCGACGCCTGCTTCTCCGCGTTCGACCGTTCGCGCTTGCGGCGGCGCTCGTCGGTCTCGCGCTGCAACAGATAGGCCTTCCAGCCGACGTTGTAGACGTCGATCTCGGCCCGGTTCGCATCCAGGTGGAACACCCGGGTGACGGTCTCCTCCAACAGGTTCACGTCGTGGCTGATCATGATCACGCCACCCGGATACCCCTTCAGGAAGTCCCGCAGCCAGACCACGGAGTCGGCGTCCAGGTGGTTGGTCGGCTCGTCCAGCAGCAGCGTCTCCGCCTGGGCGAACAGGATCCGGGCCAGCTCGACCCGTCGCCGCTGACCACCTGACAGGGTGCCCAGTGGTTGCCCCAGCACCCTTTCCGGGAGGCCGAGGTTCGCCGCGATCCGGGCCGCCTCGGACTCGGCCGCGTAGCCACCGGCCGCGTGCAGGTCGGCCTCGGCCCGCTCGTAGCGCCGCATGCCCTTCTCGCGGGTCTTGTCGTCCGCGCTGGCCATCGACTTCTCCGCGTTGCGCATCCGCCGGACCACCTCGTCCAGCCCGCGCGCGGCCAGGATCCGGTCCCGGGCCAGTACTTCGAGGTCGCCGGTGCGCGGGTCCTGCGGCAGGTAACCGATTTCCCCCGACGAGGTGACCGACCCGGACGCGGGCAGTCCCTCGCCGGCCAGGATCTTGGTCAGCGTCGTCTTGCCGGCGCCATTGCGTCCGACCAGGCCCACCTTGTCCCCCGGGCCGACGCGGAACGACGCAGGCGAGAGCAGTTGCCTGGCCCCGACGCGTACCTCGAGGTTGGAGACAGTGATCATGGCGGAGCAGGGTCCTCAGGGTCGGGTGCATGAAAAAGGGCGGGCCGGCGACGCCACGTCACAAGACGGCCTGTTCCCGCACCGAGGTCTAGTGTATGTGCTGTGAAATTCAACCCAGACGCCGACTTGGACACCAGTGGTGTCGAAGACACGCGAGGTAGCGGTGGCGGCGGTGGAATGCTCCCCGGCGGGATGGGAATCCCGGTGGGCGGCGGCATCGGCGGCATCATCCTGCTGGTCGTCATTCTGCTGCTGAACGGCGGCCTGCCGGGCGGAGGCGGCAGTGACGAGCCGGCAGCGCAGAACACGGCGCCAGGCAACCTGAGTTCCTGTGAGACCGGCAAGGACCTCGCCGCGAACAAGGACTGCCGGTTCGTCTTCTACCAGAACTCGATCGAGGGCTTCTGGGCCGCCGAGCTTCCCCGGCGCGGCAAGAAGTACACCCGGGCGCCCATGCGCGTGTTCAGTAACTCGGTGAACACGGGTTGTGGCCCCGCGACCGCCGCGGTCGGGCCGTTCTACTGCCCACCCGACAAGCGCGTCTACCTGGAGTTGGGCTTCTTCGAGACGCTGCAGACCGATCTGGGCGCCAAGGGCGGCGACTTCGCCGAGGCGTACGTCGTGGCGCACGAGTACGGGCACCACATCCAGAACCTCTACGGCATCCTCGGCCAGATCAAGACCCGGCAGGGCCCGACCTCGGACGCGGTCCGCTCGGAACTGCAGGCCGACTGCCTGGCCGGCATCTGGACCAACCACGCGACGACGATTCCGGACCAGAACGGCAAGACTTTCATCTCCGGCCTGACCGAGGACGACATCGTCCGCGGCCTCGACGCCGCCGCTTCCGTCGGCGACGACCGGATCCAGGAGAAGACCCAGGGCCAGGTCAACCCCGAGAGCTTCAGCCACGGCACCGCCGAACAGCGGATGAAGTGGTTCAAGGTCGGCATGGACTCGGGCGACATGAACTCCTGCGACACCTGGGCGGCCAACAGCCTCTGATCGCAGACAAGCGAAACGGTCCGGAAGAGGTTTCCTTCCGGACCGTTTCTGTTGGCCGTATTACGCGACCGCTGCCGGGCGGTGGTAGCCCGGGAGCAGTTCGTCGACCAGGGCGTCGGTCTCGGCCTCTGGGCCGCGGGGGCCGCCGTGCTTGGTAAGGGCCGTGTACATCTGACCCGCCACGTTCGTGACGTCCGCGGTGCTGCCGAAGTGGGCCGCCAGGCGGAGGGTGGCTCGCCAGAGGTCCTCAGAGGACGGCGAGAAGCTCAGGCCGGTCTGAAGCGCAGTACGGGCGAGGTTGCCGTCGTTGTGGCGCAGGCTGGCCTCTGCGAGGCGCAGGGACGCGTCCACGACGGCCTCGGCCATCTTGCGCTCGATGCCGGAGGCTGCGAGCCAGGAGTACCGGCCGGCGGGCAGGCTGGACCAGGACTGGCCGTGCACCAGGCTCAGCGCCGTCGAGAGCGGGCCGCGCGGGTCGTCCATCATCGACGCCTGCTTGGCGAGCGTGCGGAACACGTCCCAGTCCACCCGGACGATGCTGCGGTTCAGCAGCCAGCGGCCGGACTCGTCGGCGTACATGGCGTCCAGGCCGAGCCAGTTGCGGGTGTGCTCCAGCGCCGCGTTGCGCAGTTCGTCGCTGATGCCGCGCGGCCAGATGGCCCCGGCCAGCACGTTCGGGTGTACGCCGTAGTCCTGGCTGGCCAGGAACGCGACGATCTCCGTCGACAGCTGGATCCGGCCCGGGTCGATCGTGCCGCGGGCGTCCACCTCGACCGGGCCGAGCAGGTCGACCTCGACCGGTGCCGCCTGGGACAGGTCGGCGGAGGAGAACTCGTAGGCGGGCATGTCCTGCTCCGCCCGGCGCTTGTCCAGCGCCTCGCTCTCAGCCACCTCGAACAGCGCGATGAGATCCGCGAACTGGGCCGGGTTGATGCTGTGGGCATCGACCTCGAGCCCGAGCAGCCGGCAGACCGCCTGGTTCTTCTCGTCCACCACGAACCGCCAGGGCGAATCCATCACGTCGCCGACCACGACCACCGCGACACAACGCTTCGGATCCGCCGCGAGCCGGGCGAGTTGCTGCTCCTCCTCGGGCGACGGCGGCGCGGACACGAAGATGATCTCCGGACCCCACAGCGCCGGGTCCGGGTGCGCCATCCGCGCGTCGGCGACCGACGATGCGCTACGCCGGCCGCAAGCCTGGACCTGTGCGTCCGTACGGCGGGTGACCTCGTTCAGCGCGTCCTCGAGCTTCACCCAGTAGCTGAGCCGGCTCGGCGCCAGCGAGGACAGGTCGTCGCCGAAGCCGACCATGCTCACGTGCGCGCCCTCGGACCACAGGTTCGTGGCGAGCTCGGCGGCCAGCGAGCCAACCACGTCGCGGGACGCGTTGTTGACGCCACCGAAGCTGACGATGCCGTTGGCCGTGTCCAGGTCCACCATCACGATCGCGCCGTCGGCGTTCCGGCCCAGCGTGACGAGAGTCGGGTACGGCGCGGGCGCGTCGACCTCACCCTCCGGCGCGTAGGCGCGGCGCAGTACCCAACGGGTGCCGTTGGCAACGGCCTGCCACGGCGCGGGCGGCGCGGTGTGGCTCTCCCCCGGGTCCAGCACCAACGTCAGGGCCCGCTCGGAGACCAGCGCGGCGACCACGGTCGGCACCGGCCGGTTCTCGTCGGTCAGGGTCGCGCCGAGCAGCCGCAGCGCGTTGTCGACGAACTGAGCCGTCGGTACGTCGGACGCCAGCCGCAGACCGACCTCGGTCTGGCGATGCCCGGCCGCCTTCGGACCAGGCCCCTGGGCCCATCCACGACGACGCCTCAGAGCCAGAGCGAGGCCGGCAGCGAGCAGAGTGGCGCCGAAGCCGTAGATCCCGGCCTCTGTCGCGTCGAATCCGCCGGTCTCGGCCACCGGATCGGCCACCGGGACCACCTTCGTGCCACCCGCGGCGGGATCACCCGGCTGGGCGCCCGTCGTACCGGGCTCGTGCGGAGCGACCTTGCCGGGCTCGGGCTTCGCGGTCTTGGCGGTCGGGTCGCCCGTGGCGCTGCCGATCTCGATCGACGAGCCCTTCTCGACGCCCTGCTCCTCGAACCAGCGGCTCCCCGTGCCGGTCGTACCCTGCTCGACGCCGCCGGTCTTCGTGCCCGTCGAGGTCTTCGTGCCTGTGGAGGTCTTGGTTCCGGTGGTGGTCTTGGTGCCCGTCGTACCGGCCGGGCCGTTGTGGTCCACGTTGACGCGAACCGTGTGGACGCCCGCGCCCTTCGCGTCCGCGGGCAGGCGCACCTGCCAGCCCGGCAGGATCAGGTCGGGGTTCGTCAGGCGACGGCCGTCCGGCTGCAACTTGTTCTTGTTGAGGTCGTAGATCTCCTTGTACCGGCGCCCCTCCCCCAGGTAGCGCTCGGCGATGTCCCACAGGCAGTCGTAGTTCCGGCCCTGCGGCGGGCGGACCTCGGTGTACTTGACGACCTGCCCGGCCTCGTCGTTGTTCGTCCGTACGCCGGTGTGGGTGTGCGAGGTCTTGGAGTTCCCGCTCAGCACCGTACTGCGGGGCTCGGTCTGGCGGAACGTGTCCCGCGAGCCGTTGTCGTTGTCCTGGGCCACACTGATGGAGGTCGGCGTACCGACGCCGGCCGGGGTGACCGCGTTCGCCACCGGCAGGGTGACGCTCGCGGCGCCGGCGATCAGGACGACGCCCGAGACCAGCCGGCGGGCCAGGGTCTGCGAACCGCCACCGAGCGGGATCCGCGGCGACAGGCCATGGCCGCGGATCTCCGCGACCACCTCGGCGATCAGGCAGATGACGAAGTGCGCCCAGGCGAGCCAGATGAAGAACGCGATGATGCCGAGCACCGTCTCGATGCTCAACTCGCTGAACAGCACGTCCCGGTTCGGCATCCGGTCGGGCCAGGGGGTGCCGAAGTAGCGCAGCAGCACGTACGGAACCCCGCCGACGATCGCAAGGATCGCCAGCAGCGACACGAGCCCCTTCAGCCGGTCACCCGCACCACCACCAGCCGGCTGCGGCAACCGCGCGGCCCGAACCGGCTCACTCGTCTTCACCATCGTCGTCCCTCCATCGCCCCACCCTTACCCACCGATAGCCTGAACTTCCTGCACCGGCAGCCGCTGAATCGCCGTCACGTTCGCCGAGCCGAGCGGGTTCCAGATTCCTGTTCCGGCCCAGTACGTGACGTCCCAGGTGATCGTCAGTTTCACCGTGTACATCGAGTCCGGCTGGCTCGCGCTGGACCGCTTGTAGACGTGCTTGCACGTGCTCATCTGGTGGTACGGGTCACTGGTGTCGTCGTAGCCGTCGTAGTCGTCGTCCGCGCGCCCCGTCCCCATCAGGCAGGTGAACGGCGGGGTGCCGTCGCCCGGGTCCACGGTCATCTGGCCGACCATCGCCCGCATCGTCAGGTTGCGGTTGCCGGACCAGTAGGCGCTGTTCGGGTTGGCTGCTTCGGTCGCGCCGGTCTTGAGCACGATCGAACTCTCCCTGGTCAGTGAGAAGTACGCCGGTACGTTGACCCTCGGCGTGTAGGTCGGCTTGACCTGCAGCGCGGGCGCCGGGTACGTGTCGTGGAACGTGTCCCAGAACGGGTCCATGTAGCCCCGGCTCGGGCACTGGTCCTTCTCCGCCTCCGAGACCGGCACCATCATCCGTTCGACGTGCACCTTGTTCCCGCCGTCGGTGGTGTTCAGGTCGTAGTCGACGATCGTCAGCCGCAACACCCAGGTCTTGCCCTCGGGCGCAGCCGGCAGGGAGATCCCCAGCGGCACCGGGAAGTCGCGACACGGGATGAAGATGCGCGCTCCGAGCCGCTCGCGCCAGGTGGGGATCTCGCCACCGAATCCGGCCAGCGTCTGCCCCGAACTGCAGTAGGCGCCGAAGCCGTTCGAGTTGACGTACATGCTGCACGACTTGTTCCCGACCTGGGTGGTGATGCCGCCGTCCGCCATCGCGGTCGACGCGGGAACGGTCATCACCAGGGCGAGCACGGCGGTCAGGGCGATCAGCCCGCGACCCACTCGGTTCCGCATCCTCACTCCACAGTCTCGTCGTACCCGCAGGTTACCTTCGACCAGGGGCATCATGCCCGCCAATCGGTGCCTTCACCACTCCCCGTGAATCACGATTCGTGTTCTGTCCTAGGCCGGAAAGCGCACCTTCGAGCAGCTGAGCTTGCCTGCCGGCGCGATCTTGTACATCGTCCAGCCCAATCCCGTCTCGATCATGTCCAGCGCCTGGGGTACGCCCTTGGCGCCCGACAGCGCCCACTGCTTGGCCTTCGGATCCCAGTACTGCGTGGTCTGCGAGCGGCAGGTCTGGACGCGCACCACGCCGAACTTCTCCTGCTTGATGCCCATGACAACAACGCTGCCCGGCGGCCTCATCACCCAGCCGCTGCGCTTGGCCTCGTCGATACCGAGCTGGACATCGGCGTAGAAGTACGCCGGAAAGGCCTTCTTCACGATGTCCGCGTCCCGAGCCACCAGCGCGCTGAAGTAGATCGGGTAGTTCTTCACGAGGCCTTGGACGGCGGGGTTTTCGGCGTAGTTCCCCGGAACGACGATCACTTGGGCCTTGCGGGGTGGGGCTGCGGTGGTCGCCGGGGCGGTGGGCTCGGTCGTCGGCTCGGCGCTGGGGGTGGTGCTCGGGGTGTTGCCGGTGCTCGTGCTGGGGTCGCCTCCGCCTGCTGGTTCTGGCATGCCGCCCTTGTTGGTTTCCGGGCCGCCGCAGCCGGCCAGGACGAGGGTTGCGGCCAGCAGGAGGGCTGGAGCGCCTAGACGTCGCACGACGGGGACTCCTTCAGGGATGACGGGATCATCGGCCGGATCCCGGCGGTAGTGAGTTCTGTTGCTGGGCCGGTCCTGCGGGCGCGCCGCCGCCGGAGGTCGGCGGTGTGCCCGGCGTGGTCGTCGGCGGTGTGCCCGTGGGCGGCGTTCCGTCGGTGGGTGACGGCGACGGCGTGATGCTCGGAGTGCACGTCGCGGGGAACGGGAAGGGTGTCAGTGTCCACCTTGGCGTCGGTGAGCCGATGGTCCAGCTCGGGCACGGCAGATCGAGGGTCGGCGGGTTCGCGGGGCCGGTGGAGACGCCGGGGCCGTCGAGGGTGGGGTTGACGACGATCGGGGGGATCTGGGGGCTTTCGTCGGCCTTGTTGATGCCTTGTTCGGCGTGCGCCTCGCCGATGCCGGAGGCGTCGAGGTGGTCGATGCCGACCATGCCGAGGAAGATCGTCTTGTTGCCGATGACCACCTGGACCTGGAGGCTCTCGTCGGTGATCTCGGTGGTGCCGCACTGCCGGACGGCCGGGTCGTTGGAGGTGACCTCGGCGCAGAAGGCGGCGACCGCCGTACCGGCTTTGGCGGTGTCGATCTTGGCTTCGGAGGTGTTCAGCTCGATGGTGGCGGCGCCGACGCGAGCCGCTTCCTGGGCGTAGCCGACGGCGCGGGACTTCGCGCCGAGCTGGCGGCCGCCGTCGATGACCAGGCCGGCGAGGGTGAAGATCATCACCGCGAGGATCGCGACGGCCGGGCTGAGCGCGCCGCGCTGGTTGCCGGGGGCATCCACTCGGAGGAACTCGCGCAACCGCGCCGGCCGGTCAGGGTTGGTCGCCATCGCGGACACCTCGGTAGGGGTCGATGGACGAGCTGAACTTCTTGGTGATCCTGGTGTCGCCGCCGATACCGAGCAGGCCGAGGTCGCGGTAGTTGATCGTGCAGGTCACCTCGACGGACAGCGTCGAGCCCGCGGCGAAGGCGGTGGTGATGGAGCCTCCGGCGGTGTCCTTGCAGGACTGGACCGCCTGCTCCATGGTCCGGGTGACGGCGTCGTCGACCTGGCTCTGGGCCTCGGCGAGGGACCGCGTCTGGCTGGCTGAGCGGGCGCCGTCGCGGGCTGCGTTCTCGAGCAGGGAGGACGTCTGGAAATACCGCCCGCAGGCGAGCAGGAACATGAAGAGGATCAGGAGAATGGGGGCGAGAATCACCATCTCCAACGCCATGGTCCCCCGCTCACCGCGCGGGGCGTGGCGGGTGGCTGCGCGCACGCCCGAGGTGAGCAGGGCGCGAGAAGCGCGTGGGCGGTGCGTCCCCAGGGGTTTCATGCCTCACTCACTTGTCGGCTTCGAACTCTTCTATCGGGCCGGTGGCGGTCCGGCTGACCTCGAGGGTGAGGCCTGGCACCAGCGAGATGGTCTTGCCGGTGACCGTGAACGACACCATGCCCTCGGGATTGTTGTACGCCGGGGACGCGACCTCGGCGTCGCCCAAGGTGTTGCCGCCCAACTGCTGGGCGTACGCCTCGACGTCGGCGCGGACCTGCTCGCCGACCGCCGTCGTGTAGACCGGCGGCTGGACCAGCCGGAGCCGCGAGACACCCTCCTGCGCCGCGTTCAGCGCGACCGACCGGCCGTACAGCCACAGGGCGGTCTGGATCGAGACGAAGATCAGCGCCAGGATCGACGGAGCGAGGATCGCCAGTTCCAGCGACGTCGCGCCCCGCTCGGACCGGCGCCGATCACGCGCACCTGACCGCGGCAACTCCTCAGCCGTTCTGGATCTCGCCCGTACGCCGGTCGATCACGCCCCGCACCACCAGGCCGATCGCCAGCGCCGCGGCGACCAGGATGGCCGAGATGATCGCCCACTCCAGCGCGGACGCCCCGAGCTCGTTGCGGCCGCGGCGAGCGGCCCGGTTGCGTTGGTTGTGGGCCCGCGCCAGCGCGTAGCCGACCATCGCGCGCACGAACTGCGTTTCCACGTTCATCCGGTCTACCTTCCCAGTGATGAGACCTGATCAGGCCTCAGTATGCCCTCTACGACGGACAGAAATGCTGGACGGATCCCTCGTTCCCGGGACCCGGGATTGCTAACTGCCGAGGATCGCCGCGCCCGCAGGGTAGCCGAGGAACAGCATGAACGCAGCACACATCACCAACTGGGCGACCAGCATGGACTGTGAGCGTTCACCTGCCTTGCCCTCGACGTCCGCGAGCTCCTTGCGCCGCAGCGACGCGGCCCGGGCCAGCAGCGAGGCCCGGATCTTGGCGCCCTCGTCGCCGGCCAGGGCCAGCGCGGAGGCGAGATCGCGCAGTTCCTCGACCCCGAGATCGTCGCCCAGGCGGGCCATCGCGTCCCACGGCGTGATGCCGATCAGGCGCGCGTTCGCCAGCGCCTGCCGGATCCTGGCCATCGCCCAGTGGTCGCCGATGGTCGAAGCGGTCATCAGCGCCTCGGGCAGACCCCGGCCGCCGGCCAGGTTCATCGCGACCAGGTCGAGGAAGCTGCCGACCACGTGCCGGAAGTCCCGCCGCCGCGTTTCCGCCTCCTGCCGCAACGCCAGGTCGGGCAGGAAGAACGCGAACGCCATCGCCGCCAGCGTCACGATTGCCGGCGTCGCCCCGGGAGCGCTGAAGCCCAGCATCGAGAAGAGGAACAGCACGAACGGGATGAAGACCAGCGCGCCGAGCGCGAAGAACACCTTGGTCGCGAGCATCGCCGCGAACGGCTGGTTCATCACCGCCAGGTCGCGGCGCAGCCGGCCGAAGTTCCAGCCGCGGGAGTTCGCCTCGGCCTCCAGCCGCTGGCCGAGCGTCGCCTTGGCCCGGTCCATGCCGCCGAGCACCCGCTCCCCCGCCGCGCTGGCGGTGGCCGAACTCACGTACCCCGAGCGGCCGGCGTCGATCCGCGCGATCGTCGAGAGCACGTTGGCGCGGGGCTTGATGAACAGCCGGACGAGCAGGTACACGCCGAGGCCGACCATGCCGCCGGTGATGAATGCCGCGGTCATCCGCCCACCACCTCCATCCGGTCGTCGCCGGCCCGGTGGGCGCGCCGGTCGTCACTGCGGATCAGGAACCGGTCCGGTACCTCGATCTTGGCCAGCTTGCGCAGCCAGACCAGGCCCACGGCGTACAGGGCGATCACGATGAAGAGCACGAACTGCCCGACGAAACTCGTGTACGGCGAGACGTAGGTCGGGTTGAAGAGAATCAGTGCGGCGGCCACCAGCAGGGTGATCGCGACGACCACCTGGACGCTGCGCCGGGTGGACCGGCGCTCGGCGGCCACCTTCCGGCGTACGTCGAGCTCTTCGCGGGCCGAGTCCGCCAGGGCGCTGAGCACCTCGCGCAGGCCGGGTCCGCGCAGCCGGGCGTTCAGCACCAGCGCGGCGACGATCAGGTCGGCCGAGGGATCGTCCAGGTCGTCCGCGAACCGCATCAGGGCCGAGGGCAACGGTTCACGGATCCGGAGCCGGTCGACCAGCAGGTTCAGGCCGGGCTTGATCGCGGGAGCCGCGTTCACGGCGGTCGCGGGAATCGCCTGCTCCAGGCCGACCGCGCCCGCGATGGTGTCGCGCAGGGCCTCGGTCCAGGTGGCGAGTGCCTCCAGCCGTTCGATCGCGCGGCGCTCCTCGCCGGTACCGCCGAAGAACCGGTCGGCCAGCGCGGCCAGCAACCCCAGAGCCGCGGCGAGCACCAGCCAGCGGGTCACGACGAGCACGACCAGCCCGACACCGACGCCCGCACCGAGGCGGATCAGGTGCTTGCGGTTCTCCGCACTGCCGCTGCGCTTGAACAGCGACGGCGTCGACTCCCGCGGCCTGGTCCCGCGGATCGCGACGACCAGCAGCAAGAGCGCACCACCGACCACCGCCCCGCAGATCAGCGACAGCAAAGCGTCGTCAGTCATTCCGGCTCACCTCACGCCCAACGTCCGTGCACCAGCGGCTGGTAGCCGAAGTGTTCGAGCTCGTCCATGCAGGCGATCGGCGCGTGCGCGGCGGCGCGGCCGTCGGCGCCCGGGGCGAACACCTCGCCGGACAGCACCCGGCCGTCCCAGCCGGTCACCTCGCGGATGCTCTCGATGTACCGGCTCAACGTGCCGCCGTGCTGGTAGTCGTTGTGCTTGCGGACGAAGACGACGAAGTCCAGCGCGCCGGCGATCAGCATCTGGGTGGCCTCCATCGGCAGCCGCTCCGACGCCTGGATCGCGTAGGTGCTGATCCGGTTGAACACCTCCATCGAGCTGTTCGAGTGGATCGTCGACAGCGAGCCGTCGTTGCCCTGGCTCATCGCGTTCAGCATCGTCACGATCTCGTCGCCGAGCACCTCACCGACGATCACCCGGGAGGGGTTCATCCGCAGCGAGCGGCGGACCAGGTCGGCCATCGAGACCTCACCGACGCCCTCGGAGTTCGGCAGCCGTTCCTCGAACGCGACCACGTTCGGGTGCAGGTCCTTGAACTCCCCGAGCCCGAGTTCGAGTGAGCGCTCGACCGTGATCAGCCGCTCGTGCGGAGCGATCTCGTTGGCCAGCGCGCGGAGCAGGGTCGTCTTGCCGGAGTTCGTGGCACCGGCGATCATCACGTTCTTGCGGGCCGCGACGGCCGCCCGGAGGAAGGACGCGATGTCGGCCGACATGGTGCCGTTGGCAACCAGGTCCTGCAGGAAGACCCGGCCGAGCCGCGCACGCCGGATGGAGACCGCTGGCCGGGCGGTGACGCCCATCACCGCTGACAGCCGGGAGCCGTCGGGCAGCCGAAGGTCCAGTTGCGGGTTGGCGGAGTCGAAAGGGCGGCTGGTCAGACCGGCGTGGGCGGCCAGCACCTGGACCAGCTCGACCAGTTCGTCATCGGACTCGGCCACCGGGTCGAGGATCTCCTCGCGGCCGTCGCCGTACTGGACGAAGACCTGGTCGTAGCCGTTGATGTCGATGTTCTCGACCTCGGGGTCGTCGATCAGCGGCTGCAGCCGGCCGACGCCGAACAGGGCCGAGTGGATCGCGCCGGCGATCTTCGCGTCGTCGTCCGGCGTGGGCGGCGTCCGCCCCTCGGCCAGCTCGTACCGGGCGTGGTCCTCGAGCACCTGGACGATCAGGGACCGCGCGTACTCGCGCTCGTCCTCCGCGCTCATCGGCGGTACGCCGTTCACCTGGTCCCGGCGGCGCTGCTCGTTCAGCCGCTCGGCCACCTGGACCCGCAGCTTGCGGACCAGCTCCTGGTCGGTGCTCATCGGCCCTCCCACTCGCCGTTCGGACCACCCAGACTGTCCGGACCACCCTCGCCGTGCGGACCACCCTGACCGTGCGGGAAGGCCGCCTCGGCCATGTCGAAGTCGTGCTGCGTCGGCATGGCGACCAGCGCGGCCAGTTCCGCGGCGATGTCGCTCGCCGTACGGATCAGCGGAGTACGGTCGAGCCGGCCCTGGCCGCGGCCGTCGAAGAACGCGGCGCCGACCGGGTCGTAGGCGAGGTGCCAGCGGTGCTGGACCGGTACGGACATCGCGTCCAGCACCGACCACACCTGCTTCACACCGTCGCGCTTCTTCGGGTCCGCGACCACGATGACACCCAGCTTCGCGTCGACGTGGTGGACCAGCGAGGACAGCCGCTCACGCAGGTGCGCGACGGACGAGCCGGTCGCGGTACAGACCAGGACGACCATCCGGGCGGCCTGGACCAGCGGAAGCTGCGGGGACGCGGGACCGATCCGGCCGCAGTCCGCGATCACGTCCGCGCTGAACATCTGGTTGAAGGTGATCCCGAGCGGCTGCCACAGCCCGCCCATGCCGCCGATCTGCTCGGGCGTGCGGACGCCGATCATCACGTCCAGGCCGCCGTCGAGCTGCTGGCTGTGCGCCATGATCACGTCGTCGCCCAGGCCCTTGCGGCTGGCGGCGGCCAGGCTGACCAGGCCCCGGTCGGAGTTCAGCGGCTGACCGCCGGGTGCCGTCATCCGGATCGCGACGTCACTGCCCGCCGGATCGCACTCGGCCACCAGCACCGGCCGGGGCCAGAGCGCGCCGAGCACCAGGCCGGCAGTCGTCACCCCGGGCGAGCCCTTCGCGCTCGCCATCGCGACCAGTGCCATCAACCGCCCCCGTTGCCGCGGGCGAGGTCCGGCCTGGTTGCCGGCGGCAACTTCGCGATCACCAGCGTCTTGGACGCGGCCGCCGCGGCCACGCTGGTCAGCTTCGAGGCCGGCACCAAGACGGTCACGTTGAGCGTGGTGTTCGCCTTCGTCCTGGCGTCGGTGATCGCGCCGGCCACGTTCGTCACCTCGGCCGCGGTGACCAGGACCTGCGGCACGGCGGCCTCCTGGTTGGCGGCGGGCACGCGGACCACCTGGACGATGTCACCGGCGCTGATCGGCTCCGAGGGAGCACGACCGGCCTCGAGGCTGAGGCCGACGAGGGCGCCGCCGTCGGGGATCGCGGGCTTGTCGCTGAGGCTGCCCTTGGTGAGGTACTGCCCGGGGTACAGCCAGCCGGTCGTGTAGTGGCCGGAGTACTTCTCGAGCTCGGACCACAGGATCAGTGGGCCGGTCGTTCCGGCCAGGTCGCCGCGGGCCAGGTCCTTCCGGTCGAGCTTGGTTCCGGGCGGCAGCGCCTTCTCGCCGATCGCGACGTACGTCTGCCGCTCACCGCTTCGCACCGTGATCAGGGCGGAGCCGGCCGCGCCGAGGAGGATCAGGATCACCGCCAGAGCGGCCAGCGCGGGCCGGCGTTCACGGCTGGCGGGGAGTCGGTTCGAGCCACCGACCGGTGCTTTGCCTGAACCGCGGGCGCCGGGGGCGGAGGGACGCGTGGAGGACGAGAAACTCACGCGCATACCGTAATGGCCCGATGGTGCCAACTGGACCGCCAGGTCTGGCCCGTTACCGCTTCGGTGTCCGCCGAGCCACCTGATCCCGCTCGTCGGGAGTCAGAAGTTCGGTGAAAGCGCCCGGGCCGCCGTACAAGTGGTCTAGATAGCTGTACAGCCCCTGTAGCGCCCTGCCCAGCTCTGCCGGCCAGTCGTCAGCCGCAGCCAGGTCCCCCGCCAGCTTGCGTCCCTCGGCGAGGGTGACGGCCGCGTTCACCGGTTGATCGAGCCGCACCAGCGTGTCGTCGCCCGGATCCTGCGCCCGGCCACGGAGCCGTTGCACGACTTCGGCCATCGCGGCCAGTTCCTGGGCCGACAGCAACCGGTCGAACCCGGCGCCGCCGTACAGCTGATCCAGATAGCCCGTGAGCGCGCCGAAAAGCTCGAGCCCGTCGTACTCCGCGCCCGTGCGCGCCACCTGGCGCAGTTGGGCGGTCAGGCTCCGCGCTTCGGAGACGGTCCAGGACGACGGAAGAAGTTGATCGTTCATCGAGGTCAGCCTGACACGCGACCGGCCGAAACTCTGCTCCGTCGGGAGGTAGCCGGATCGAAATCATTTGTCGGTTGCCGAGTGGAACTCAGGACGTTACTTTGCGGTCACAGTGTCGTCACTGTCACCGACGAATCGAGGGCAGCCGGTTTGCCGAAGGACATGATCCGATGAGTACGCCTGCCCAGGCGGGGCCGGCGGAGCTCCGGGCCCGGGCGGCCCTCGGGGTCGCGCTCGGGGTGGTCGCGCCCGGGGCGATCGCGCTGGAGGACGGCCGGGTCCGGCTGACGACCTCCAGCGACGTGCTCTCGCGGGAGGCGATGCAGCGGCTGGACGAGCGCCTGGCCGTGCGGGCGGCCGAGCAGCTGTCCGACGAGCGGCTGCTCGCCGAGGCCGTGGCCTTCCTCGGCGCCGAGATCGACCACGCCCGCGGTGGTTCGTCGCCCGTCGACGGCGCGACCGTTGCGCTCGACAACTTCCTCGACGTGCCGAACCTGCCGGCCGAGACTCGGGCCGAGGCGCAGACGATGCTGCGGAACGTCCTGGAAGGCAATCGGCTCACCACCGACGTGGCGGCGCAGCGCCTGGCCGCTGCGCGGGTCGCCGATCGCGCCCGCGAATTGCCGCCGCTGGTGGCGGACACAGCGCAGGCCGCGGCCGACATCCGCCGCGAAGCGCAGGTGGTCAGCCACCTCGCCGCTCCGGAGCAGCCGACGACCGTACGGCGCGCCACCCGCCACCGAGTGGGCAACAAGCATCGGCGGACCGAGGCAAACCGCAGAGTCGACACCCCAGCCGTGGCGGGACTCGGACCGGACGGCCGTACTCCGCCTGGCGCGCACGCCGCGGACATCCGGCTCAGCGACGACGAGGTCCTCGCCGGACTGCTGGAGGTCCAGCCGAGTGATCTGCCCGGCGGGTTGACCGACCCGATGCGGTTGATCGACCGCCCGCGTGTCGGCGTGATCTCGACTCCGCACGGCCCTCAGCACGTGCGCCTCGATTCAGGCGAGCCGCCCTCGGGCCTGGTCGCCACGATGTCCCTTCGCGCCGGCAGCCAGGCCGACCCCCACGTACTACGCATCGACCGCGAACTCGACCCCAGCCAACTCCGCCGGGTCTGGACGAACCAGGCCAGCGGACTGGTGCACCAACTCAACGCCCGGGCCATCACGCCGTCGGGTCCGATCGAGCGATTCCGGTCGGCGTTCGGCGGCTTCCCTGGGCGCCGGGACGCGACAGCGCAGTACGACGAGTTCCGGATGCTGACGAGGAATTGGCGGGAGGCACAACTCCAGGCTGATCCGGCCAGCAGTGCCCGCATCGAGCAAGACCTGCAGAGCGTGGCCGCCACGATCCAGCGCAAGGGTCAGCCCGTCCCGGCCCTGCCCTGGTCGGAGGAGGCTCGTCATGTGGTGGCACCGGACCGGACGGCGTCCGCTGTCCCTGCGGTGAACACGACCGCCCACCTCCGGCAGCAGGTCCTTGGTGAGATCACTGGGCTCGAGAAGGCTGCTACCGACCAGGAGACACGGGCAGCGGCTCGGCGTACCAGTGCGACCGAGGCAGTGGCCGCCTCGACCAAGTCCGTCGAGGAAGCCGAGACGGAGGAGGCTCGCAAGGACTCGGCCGCGCCTGAGCGGGGTCGCAAGCTCCGGGTGGCTGCGACCAAGTCGCTGGCCACCGCCGAGCGTCACACCGCGATCGCTGCCGCTTGCGAGCACGCAGCCGGGCAGGCGAAGGAGGCTGGACAGGCCTACCAGACGCTCCTCGCCAAGCTGGACGCGGTGGAGGCTGCTGGCGAGCAGCCGGGGCCCGAGGTGGCCGCACTCGCGCAGGCGGCTGCGGAGAAGGTCGAGGCGTACCAGGCGGGTGTGGCGGCGACTCTGCCGTCGAAGGACATCCAGCACACCGTGGTCACCCGCGGCCGGCTCCCCCACCTGACCGCGCTCTGCCGGGACCTGAACGAGGACCTGGCGGCGGACAAGAACCCGTACCGGTTCACGCCTGAGGTACTGCATCGGCGGTTGCGGGCGGAGACTCGGCGGATTCTGTCCCCGGACGGGGTGGTGGTGACAGTCGGGAACAACCCGGACGCCGACGTCACCGAGCTCACGCAGTACAAGATCAACTTGCGGCCGGGCGAGCTGCGCGAAGTCCTGGACTCGCCGATCAGCTTCGACGAGGGACAGTTCGGGCAGCTGGACCAGGGTGGCTTCAACCTGTCGACCTCGGCGACGGACACGATCAACCACAGCGGTGGCGGCAGCCTGAAGACGCTGACGGCCGGGTTCCCCGACTCGAGCGCGCTCAAGGCGACCGCGGAGGTCGTCTCCCCCGGCCTGGAGTTCGCCGTCGGGCATAGCCACGCGGTGAGCAGCACCGCGACGGAGTACGGGCTCGGTGGTGCGGTCGAGGTGCTCAACGGCGAGATCATGCACTTCCGCTCCGAGACACCGAGCTGGGCCTGGCAGAAGCGCACCTCCGCGCTGGATCCGTGGTCGGACACCACGGTCGTCGCCACCGGCGACCCGGAGGACGCCGCCCACCTGGACGTGGGTTACGGCCACACGTACACGGTGCCGCCGCCGGCGGACCAGATCGACATCTTCCAGGCCGGGCTGGAGGGCGAGCTCGACAACAGGATGCCGGAAGGCGTCGTGTCCCGGATGGACGGTCTCGGCGAGCTGGCGCGCGAGGGCGCGGCCGGCCTGAACGCCAGGCTCGGTGGGCTGGACCGGGTCGGCTACGACCAGCTCCGCGGCCTGCTGACCGAAGACGCGCCGGCGCGACTCGACGAGGCGGCCAGGCCGGGCGGGATCGGTCGGCTGATCACCAACGGCGGCCGGCCGATCGCGTACGCGCAGTACGAGACCTTCCTGGTGCCCAAGTCCGCCAGGCTGCTCAGCGACAGCTCGCCCGACCACAAGATCGAGCGGCTCCGGGTCGGCTTCTCCGGTGCGTCCGGAGGCCAGTCGTTCGGCAGCTCCAGCTCCGCTGCCGCCACCCTCGGCTACCCCGGTACTGCGCTCAGCGACCTCGGCAGCTCCACGATCGACTTCGGGCCGTCCGTCAAGGGCGGCCGCAACGTCTCCCGCGAAGACAGCCTGAACACCAGCGACGTCGCGATCCACCCGAGCGTGCAGCGGACCGAGGAATCGGTCGGGATGGAGTTCGAGCGGGTCGACCGGCTCACCTTCCACCGGCTCGACCGGGACGAGTCGTTCTCGGTCGACGGCGGCGGCAAGCTGGTACTGCGGGCGCCCGCGAATGACCTGTTCCGGTTCGGCGCGCCGGTCCCGAAGGACACGCTGCGGCTCGATGCGGACGGCCGGCCGCAGCAGGGGCTCGATGGCCGGACGCTGCTGCGTGGCGACCCCGAGCCGACCACTGAGAACCTGAAACTCCCTGTCTGGCAAGGGAACGGCAAGGGACAACTGCGCGGAGCGGGACCGGCCCTGGTGCAGCAGTTCAAGGGTGCGGATCCCGCCTTCCAGACGTTCGTCCGCCAGTTGAGCGACGAGGAGATGGTGCCGCCGCTCGATGCCAACTTCCGGCCGGTGCTCGCCGGGCTGGCGGGCAAGGACCCGGCGCTGGTGGCGAGTCAGTTGCAGAACCTCGAGCGGGTCGGGCAGCAACTGGCCAGGCATCGGCTCGAGACCGGCCTCGACGCCGGTGCCCAGGGCGGCATCGCCTTCGCCCTGACCAAGCACCACACCGGGCGCTCACCGGAGCTGCGGAGCTACCGGGTCGAGATCACCCAGCACCACGACCAGGCGAGGCTGCTCGGCCTCAACAAGTCGCAGACGGCCACAAACCTACACATCGGGTCGAACACGACTGTCCGGTCCCGCGGCCGGTCGAAGGGCCTGCCGTGGTCAGCCAAGTTCGGCTTCAGCAACAAGCCGGATGCCGGTCAGGCCGGCGGTGTACCGGAGATCGGACCGAGCTACGGGCGGTCCTCCCTCGGCCGATACCTGGGGTGGGCGACCGGCAGCACGGTCAACGGCGTCTCGCTGACGGAGAGCACGGCGCCGCTGGCGGAGTTCGAAGTACCGCACACGATCACGATCCGGGAGATCCACGCCGGCGGTGACTCCGAGCCGCTGGTCGAAGAACACGGCAGCGCCCGGATCTCGATCGACAGCGAACTCTGTGATCGCGGCGAGCCGCAGCAGATGGCGATCGCCGGCAAGGTGCCACCCGGCCTGCTGCAGACCGCGACCTGGCAACACGTCGACGTCGGCAACGCGCTGAACCGCCTGACCGCCGAGCTTCCGGCCGCCGCCAGGGCGGACTCGGCGGCGCTGCATCACCTGACCGCCTTCATGAACGTGCGGAATCTCAGCTCACACCCCGAGATGATGACCTCGGAGTACAAGACGCAGTTCGCGATCAGCCCGGCCGCCTCGGGCCCCGCACAGACTGTGGCGCAACGCGGCCTCGCGCCCCGGCAGGCGAGCGTCGGCCTGACCACACGGGTGGAGAACCTCCGGTACGTCGGCAGCGGGCATCCCGTGATTGGCGACATCAACCTGACCCTCGGCAGTTCCAGCTTCACCAGCGGTACGTCGACCGGCAACAACGCCGGGATCGGCGGTGGCAGCGGGGAGACGGAGACGTCCGGTGACGGGTGGAACGCCTCCGCCGGCGTGAGTCGCTCCGGCAGCCGGTCCAGCTCGGCCACCCAGACCGCCATCAGCGGCGTCGAACGGCTGAACATCAAGGACGGCCAGCACTACCAGTTCGTCGGCGACCTGGTCCTGGAGGCGGAGATCAAGGCGGCCGGCCTCGCTGTGCAAACTCTGACCCCACCCCACCCCGGTCAGGGATCCAAGAAGGTGGAACTCGACACCGGCGCGATCATGCTCACGCTGCCGGAGCGCGACGCGCTCCAGCTCTACGGCCGCAAGAAGCTCGACCTACCGCTGGCCAAGGTCGCCGATGCCTACCAGCGGCTCCAGGACGGCACGCTCAGCCTGGACCGGCGGACCGCCGTCACGATGATCCGTCGCTACCAGGTCGAGAAGGCGGGCAGTACCGACGGCCTGGCCCCGACCCACACCGACGAGATGCTCGCGGACAAGCTCCGCAGTGTGGTCAAGGTGCCGACTCCGGCCGGCGCGCCACAGGAGTTCGACGAGCTCGCCGCCAAGGCCGAGGAGCTCGCCGGCGAGCGGGTGGCAGTGCGGCTGCCGGACCACTACCGGACCACGATGGGCGCCGCGCTGATCGACCGGGACAGCTACAAGGACACCTCGAACAACGAGACCGACATGCTCCGGGAGGTGCAGGCGGCGATCGGCGAACGCGTCCCCGACGCGCTGAACGATCCGGCGGTCACCGCGGCCCTGCGCAGCGACCTGGCCGGCCTGCGGCAGCGCGGTCACATGGACGACATCCTCGATCCGGCGGGCTTCACGCTCGACTACCCGTTCGGTGCCGGGGGTCCCGGTGTGCCCGCGCCGAGGAACCTGCAGGTCCGGGTCCGGATCGTGTACGACGGCCCGCCCACGACCGACGGCGCGCCCGACGATCCGGCGGCGGGCAAGACCGAGAACGCCTTCACGATCCACCAGGGCTACGACTACACCGAGGAAGGCCGCAGCCGTACGTCGACGATCGGGTACGGCGGGAACGTCGGCGGCGGGATGACCGACGGCGGAGTCGGCTCGGCGAGCCTGAGCACGGAGCTCAGTACCTCGACGACCGCGACCAGCGTCGAGCAGAACACCCGGATGAGCCGGGCCCTGTGGCTGAAGACGAAACGTGTCGAGCGGGACTTCCACCTGGTCATCGACGTGCAGGAGACTCCCGGCCTCGGCGCGGAGACGAAGGGGCGGCTGGCGCAGACAGTCGACAAGCTGCGCAACCCGGAGAAGCAGGAGCCACCGCACCGCCGGGTCGCCTCCGGGAAGATGACGCTGCTCGTGCCCGCGTCCGACATCAACCCGCCGCCGATCGCCGACCTGCCCCAGGACCACCGGTCGGTGCCGCTGCCGAGCTACTACTTCCTGCGCGGCATCGAACTGCACGACGCCGACGGCCAGCGGCCCGCCGAGGCTCGGACCGCCCAGGACCTCGACGAGGACGACGAACTGATCAAGTCCGCCTGTGGTGGGCTGCAGTCCCGCGGGATGCTCACGCAGGCCGGCGTCACGATGCACAAGGGCGCGATCAGGAAGCAGTTCTCGGCCGCCACCCGCCGGGTCGCCTTCGAGCGGGCCGGGGACGGCGCTGGACCGTGGACCACTCCCCTGCCGGTCCCAGGCCACGGCTCGCGGGCGGTGTCGACCCGGCTGCGCGCGGAACTGTCCGGGCTGCGGCTGATCTCGGACCCGGAGAACGACGACAAGGTCCAGATGGGTGACATCAACCGTCAGCAGGGCATCACCCAGACCACCAACAAGAGCACCCGGAAGCTGCCGACGAGCCAGACCGTCGGCGCCTCCGACGCGACCACCGACCTGAAGGCGAGCGTCTCCACCGGCGAACAGGTGACCGAGAAGGACTCCGACACCACCGGCAACCGCAACGAGACCAGCATGATGGCCTCCGCGCCCGTCGTGACGGTGGAGATGCGGGTCGACTTCCACCTCGACATGCGGCGGCTCAAATTCGACCGGAACAACCAGCCGACGGTGGACAAGGAGAGCACGGTCGAGAAGGCAGCCAGCGGGGTCGCGACCCTGACCATGTTCCGGCACGAGTACGACGAGATGCGGGCCCGGATGGAGGCCGGCCTGGCTCCCCTGGGCAACTGGGATCCCGAACGGATCGCCGCGGCCACGAAGAAGCGGGTGCCCGAGCGCCGGGTCAGCGCGCACGAGGTGGTCCGCAACGAGGCCGGTCAGGACGAGTTCCACCCCTACCGGCCGATGGTGGAGGCGCTGGCGCAGGCGCGGAAGGAGCGCGTCGCGGTGGTCCTGACGATGCACCAGCAGGACGGCAGCAAGCAGACGTACACCGCGTTGCCGAACGGCACGATGACCGGAAACACTCCGGCCAACGGTCGAGGCGACACCAACGCCGGCTACGCGGCCGCCTTCGCCACGCTGCATCCGCAACTGGCCCTGCTGGCCGAGGGGCGCGTCGATCTGCGCAAGCTGTACGACGCGGGCGGCGACAACGGCCGCTTCACCGGCACCGTCGTCAAAGCCCTGCAGAAAAACGGCATTCCGGCCGCGGCACTCACCGAGCTGGACCACTCGCTGTCCGCAGGCCGCGCGACCACTGCCCGGACAAGCCCGGACGGCGCGAAGACGACATCCACGCGCCAGACCAAGAGCAAGCACGGCTCCGGACTGGTGGTCCCGTGAGCGACTACGACCCGAAGTACTCGATCGCACGGACCGACGACGAGGCCCTGCTGTACCTCGACCTGCAGCCATGCCCGGACTGCGGCTCCATCGACACGCCGTGGGAGCAGGGGCTGTCCGACGAGGACGGCGAACTGGTGAGCAGCTACTACGGGATCTGCTCCGGCTGCCAGGCCGAGCGGGAGTACCTGTTCGGCCTGCCCGAGCACGAGACGGCCGGCCCGTTCCCGAACTTCGGCGGACCCGAGCCGTCGGAACTGCTGGACGCCGGGCAGTGGCTGCAGGTCGCGGATCGGTCGGCCGAGTCGGTGCCCGAGGACCGCGACGAGGCAACCGTCGTACTGCGGATCGCGCGCGCCGCCGTCGAGGAAGTCCTCAAGTTCGTCCCACCCGGCACCGACGCGGTTCCGGCCGAGGCGTTCTGGACCGACGAGGGTGCTGCCGTTCGGACCGCCGGACCCGATAGGTTCCGGTTGGAGCGACTGCTCGTGATCAGAGACGCCTACCGCGACACAGGAGCGAATTGATGTTGACCGCACGGACCCTGGCCGAAGCTCGGGTCTATCTGAGTGCGATGGCCGCGTCCGACGCACCCGACGCCACCGAGGCGCCCGAGTCCTCGCTGGTCGAGGGCGAGGAGGCCTGGACCATCCAGTCCCCGCACGGCGACGTCCAGGTCCTCTACCGGACCGAGGACGAGGCCAGGCTGCTCGGCGAACGCTTCGGGCTCGGCAACTCCCTGCTGCTCGATGCCGGGCTCTGGGTGCAGTTCGCCTCGGTCTGGGCGAAGCGGGCGCTCGACGCGGACATCGAGTACACCGGTCAGCCCGGCCAGAATCGGGCCCGGGTCGAGCTGAACTGGGAGTTCGCGCGGGACGCCCTGGCGGAGGCGCTCAAGTTCTTGCCGGACGGCGCGGATGTGGTCCCCGACGAGGGCTTCTGGACCGAGATCGGAGTTCGCACCCGCGAACTGAACCCCGAACTCTTCACCCGTGCCAAGCTGACCGAGGACTACGAGTTCTACCGCGACACCCTCTCCGACTTCCGCTCCCTCTACGGCGAGGAGTGAGCCGGCGGGTCGGTGATGGCGATGCGTACTGCGCGCGCGTCGACGCCGGCCTGTTCGAGGACCTTCTGTTTGGGGTCTGCCACGCCTAGGAAAGGTGGGCGGATCAGCGGGACGAGGTCCTTCAGTCGTGGGTCTTCCAGGACGGTGTCGATGGCCTTGCGGTCGCCGCCGCAGACGAGGACATCAAGGTGGGCCGGCGCGAGGATCCGTACTGCGACCTCGGTGGCGGCCGCGAAGGCCTCGCGGGCCTGGTTGTCCCGGCGGCGGGCGTAGCGCTGCTGGGACCAGCCGCCTGCCTTGGTGGTGCCCTGGACGTGGCGGGACCCGACCTTGGAGTCCACCAACTGCCCGCCCGCGAAGACACCCGCGCCGTAACCACCACGCCGTACCAGCAGTACTCCGAGGCGGCGGTCGGCCAGGACGTGCGCGACCAGGCCGGCCGGAGTGAGGTCCTCGAGTGGCCCGAACGGCACGTCGATCTCGGCGAGCGAGCCGTCTTCCGCGGAGGCGGTCAGCTTCGTGGGAGTGACGGCGTACGAGGTGACGCCGTGGCGCTCGGTGAAGCCGGCCAGCCAGCGTTCGAGCCGCTCGGGGCCGATGGAGACGATGCGAGTCACGCAGCGACGCTAACGCATGCGAAAGCCCGGGCCACCTGACCCGGGCTTCCGTGTACGCCTCCTGTTACCAGGAAGCTGAAACCTAAACGTTGAAACCGAGCGCGCGGAGTTGGTCGCGGCCGTCGTCGGTGATCTTCTCCGGGCCCCACGGCGGCATCCAGACCCAGTTGATCCGGAAGTCGTTCACCAGGCCGTCCAGCGCCATCCGGGTCTGGTCCTCGATCACGTCGGTCAGCGGGCAGGCCGCGGACGTCAGCGTCATGTCGATGATCGCGGTGGTGGTGTCGTCCACGGTCACGCCGTAGATCAGGCCGAGGTCGACGACGTTGATCCCCAGTTCGGGGTCGACGACGTCCTTGAGCGCCTCGGTCACGTCCTCGACGGCAACGGTCGAACCAGCCGGCTTGTTGGCAGCTTCGAGGTCGACCTCGGGCAGCTCGATCTTCTCTTCGGTCTGGTCAGACATTGGTTGCTCCTTCTTTCTTCGCGAGGGCCTGGGCCGTGGCGTCACGCCAAGCCGACCAGCCCAGCAGTGCACACTTCACCCGGGCCGGGAACTGCGCGACACCCGCGAAGGCGACGCCGTCTTCCAGAACCTCTTCGTCCGGCTCGACATTCCCCCGGCCCTGCATCAGTTCCAGGAACTTCTCGTACGTCGCCATTCCGTCGGCGACCGGCTTGCCGATCACCAGGTCGCTCATCACCGAGGTCGCCGCCTGGCTGATCGAGCAGCCGACGCTGTGGTGCGTCACCCCGGTGACCGTGTCGCCGTCGAGTTCGACGCGGAGGGTGACCTCGTCCCCGCAGGACGGGTTCACGTGGTGCACCTCCACGTCGTACGGCTCCGCCAGGCCCGCGTGGTGCGGGGTGCGGTAGTGGTCCAGGATGATCTCCTGGTACAGCGAATCCAGCTGCATAAGCCGTCAAGCCACCTTGAAGAACGATCGGACGAAGCCGAGGCCGTCGACGAGCGCGTCGATCTCCTCGGGCGTCGTGTACAGGTAGAAGGACGCCCGCGTCGAGGACTGGACGCCGAACCGCTCGTGCACCGGCCGCGCACAGTGATGCCCGGCCCGTACGGCGATGCCGCGCGTGTCCAGCACGGTCGCCACGTCGTGCGGGTGAACCCCGTCGAGCTCGAAGCTGATCGCACCGCCGCGGTCGGCGATGTCGGTCGGCCCGAGGATCTTCAACCCCGGCACGGTCTGCAGCCCCTCCAGCGCGTACGCCGTGATGGCCTGCTCGTGCGCCGCGACCTTGTCCATCCCGATGCCGGCCAGGTAGTCCAGCGCCGCGCCGAGTCCGACCGCCTGCGCGATCGGCGGCGTACCGGCCTCGAACCGGGCCGGCGGCGGCGCATAGGTCGAACCGGTCATCCGCACGACCTCGATCATCTCTCCCCCGCCAAGGAACGGCGGCAGCTGAGCGAGCAGGTCGTAGCGGCCCCAGAGCACGCCGATGCCGGTCGGGCCGACGGCCTTGTGACCGGTGAAGGCCAGCAGGTCCGCGCCGAGCGTCGAGACATCGACCGGGAACTGCGGCACGGCCTGCGAGGCATCGACCACCACCGTCGCGCCGACCGCGTGGGCCTTGGTCGCGATCTCGGTGATCGGGTTGATCGTGCCGAGCGCGTTCGAGACCCAGGTCAGCGAGACGACCTTGGTCCGCTCGGTGATCAGGTCCTCGAGGTTGCTCAGGTCCAGCCGGCCCTCGTCGGTGACGCCGAACCAGCGCAGCGTGGCGCCGGTCCGCTCGCAGGCGAGCTGCCACGGGACGATGTTGCTGTGGTGCTCCATCTCGGAGATCACCACCTCGTCCCCCGGCTTCAGGCCCGCACCGAGCGTGTGGGCGGCGAGGTTGAGCGCCTCGGAGGCGTTCTTGGTGAAGACGATCTCGTCCCGGTTCGGCGCGCCGATGAAGGCCGCGACCCTGTCCCGGCCGCCCTCGTACGCCGCGGTGGCCTCCGCGCCGAGCTGGTGCATGGCGCGGGCGACGTTGGCGTTGTGGAGCAGGTAGTGCTCCTCGATCGCCTTCACCACCTGCCGCGGCTTCTGCGACGAGTTGGCCGAATCCAGGTAGACCAGCGGGAACCCGCCCGAGAGCTCGCGGGACAGGATCGGGAAGTCCGCCCGGACCGACTGCCAGTCCAGAGGACTCTCGAAAGAACCTGTCAGGGGACTGCTGAAGGTCCGGGCTTCTGTCATGCCTTCGCGCCTGTCTTCAGGAACCGCTCGTAGCCGTTCGCCTCGAGCTCGTCGGCCAGCTCCGGGCCGCCCTCCTCGGCGACCTTGCCGTCGACGAAGACGTGGACGAAGTCCGGCTTGATGTAGCGCAGGATCCGGGTGTAGTGGGTGATCAGCAGAACGCCCTTGTCCCCCTGCTCGGCGAACCGGTTGACGCCGGTGGAGACGATCTTCAGCGCGTCGATGTCGAGGCCGGAGTCGGTCTCGTCGAGGATCGCGATCTTCGGGTCGAGCAGCTCCAGCTGGACGATCTCGTGCCGCTTCTTCTCACCACCGGAGAAGCCCTCGTTGACGTTGCGGGTGCCGAAGTCGGCGTCCATGTCCAGGTCGGACAGCGCCTTGTTGACGTCCTTGACCCAGGTCCGCAGCTTCGGCGCCTCGCCGTCGATCGCGGTCTTGGCGGTGCGCAGGAAGTTCGACACCGATACGCCGGGGACCTCGACCGGGTACTGCATGGCCAGGAACAGGCCGGCCCGGGCGCGCTCGTCGACGGCCATGGCGAGGACGTCCTCGCCGTCGAGCGTCACGGTGCCGCTGGTGACGTTGTACTTCGGGTGGCCGGCGATCGAGTACGCCAGCGTGGACTTGCCGGAACCGTTCGGGCCCATGATCGCGTGCGTCTGACCACCGGCGATGGTCAGGTCGACGCCGCGCAGGATCTCCTTCGGGCCGTTCTCGGTGTCGACCGACACGTGCAGGTCGCGGATCTCGAGTGTCGCCATGAGGTTCTTCTATCTCCGTTTGCTTGGGAAGCCGTTAACTGGCGCTGTTCAGGGGGTTCTTGACGTCGACCAGCAGATCGTCGCCGTCTACGCGCACCGGGTAGACCGGCACCGGGTCGTACGCCGGCAGGCTGGTCGGCTCGCCGGTGCGCAGGTCGAACCGGGAGCCGTGCAGCCAGCACTCGATCTCGCAGCCGCCGACGTCGCCCTCGGACAGCTGGATCTGCGCGTGCGAGCACTCGTCGCGGACGGCGAAGTACTGGCCCTCGCTCTTCACGACCGCCACCTCGACACCGCCGACCTCGGTGGCGACGACTCCCTCGTCGGGAACGTCGGCCACCGCGCAGGCGCGTTCGAACGTGTCACTCATGCTCAGGCCTTGGCCGCCGCGGCGCTCAGCTCGGCCGTGCGCGCGAGCTTCTGCTCGATGACGTCGTGCAGGTGCTCGGTGACCTCGGGGACGCCGATCCGGCCGATGATGTCGTTGAAGAAGCCCGACACCACCAGACGCCGTGCCTCGTCCTCAGGGATCCCGCGGGTCTGCAGGTAGAACAGTTGCTCGTCGTCGAACCGGCCCGTCGCCGACGCGTGCCCGGCGCCCTCGATCTCGCCGGTCTCGATCTCCAGGTTCGGCACCGAGTCGGCGCGGGCGCCGTCGGTGAGGACCAGGTTCCGGTTCAGCTCGAAGGTGCTGGTGCCCTCGGCCGCGGCCCGGATCAGCACGTCGCCGATCCACACCGAGCGGGCGTTGTCACCGGCCAGCGCGCCCTTGTAGAGGACGTTGCTCTTGCAGTTGGTCGCCTCGTGGTCGACGAACAGCCGGTTCTCGTGGTGCTGACCCGACTCGGCGAACAGCACCCCGAGCAGGTTCGCGTCGCCACCCGGACCGGCGTACCGGACGTTGGTGGAGAGCCGGACGATCTTGCCGCCCAGCGTCACGGTGACGTGGTTGAGCTTGGCGTCGCGGCCGATCACGGCGTCGTGCTGACCGACGTGGATCGACTCGTGGTCGCCCTGCTGGATCGACACCACGCGCAGCTCGGCGCCGTCACCGACGACGATCTCCACGTTCGCGGCGTACTCGCCGCTGCCCGTGTGGTCGATGATCACGGTCGCGCGGCTGTGCCGGCCGGCCTCGATCACCAGGTGACCGTGGCCACGGCCGCCGAGGCTCGCGACGTTCACGTGCACGGGCTCGGTCAGCTCGGCCTCGACCGGGATCCGGACCGCGAGCGCCTCGGCGGCCTGGTTCCAGGCGACGGCGGCGATCCGGTCCTGCGGGACGAGCGCCTTCACCGCGTCGACGGCGAGGCTCTCGACGACGACGGCCTCGGGGCCGTGCGCGTCGATCTTCGGGGTCTCGGTGCCGGCCTCGTCGGCGAACAGCGCCTTGAGGGCCTTGACCGGGGTGAAGCGCCACTCCTCTTCACGGCCGTTGGGCACCGGGAAGGCGGCCACGTCGTACGACGTGGTCCGCTCGCTGCGGGCCTGCAACGGCACCGGGGAGCCCGGCCCGTGGGAGTGCGCCTGGTTACCGGTCGCAACCAGGGTTTCGGTGGCTGACATCAGCCGACGGCCCCTTCCATCTGCAGCTCGATCAGTCGGTTCAGTTCCAGCGCGTACTCCATCGGGAGCTCGCGGGCGATCGGCTCGATGAAGCCGCGGACGATCATCGCCATCGCCTCGTCCTCGGCCATGCCCCGGCTCATCAGGTAGAAGAGCTGGTCGTCGCTGACCTTGGACACGGTCGCCTCGTGCCCCATCGCCACGTCGTCCTCGCGGACGTCGACGTAGGGGTAGGTGTCCGAACGGCTGATGGTGTCGACCAGCAGCGCGTCACAGCGCACCGTGGACTTGCTGTGGTGCGCGCCCGGCGCCACCTCGACCAGACCGCGGTACGACGTCCGGCCGCCACCGCGGGCCACCGACTTCGACACGATCGAGCTGGAGGTGTGCGGCGCGTTGTGCACCATCTTGGAGCCGGCGTCCTGGTGCTGGCCCTCGCCCGCGAACGCGACCGACAGGGTCTCGCCCTTGGCGTGCTCGCCCATCAGGTACACGGCCGGGTACTTCATCGTCACCTTGGAACCGATGTTGCCGTCGATCCACTCCATCGTCGCGCCCTCTTCGCAGGTGGCGCGCTTGGTGACCAGGTTGTAGACGTTGTTCGACCAGTTCTGGATCGTCGTGTAGCGGCAGCGGGCGCCCTTCTTCACGATGATCTCGACGACCGCGGAGTGCAGCGAGTCCGACTTGTAGATCGGCGCGGTGCAGCCCTCGACGTAGTGCACGTAGGCGTCCTCGTCGACGATGATCAGGGTCCGCTCGAACTGGCCCATGTTCTCGGTGTTGATCCGGAAGTAGGCCTGCAGCGGGATGTCCACCTTGACGCCCTTGGGCACGTAGATGAACGAGCCGCCGGACCAGACCGCCGTGTTCAGCGCGGCGAACTTGTTGTCGCCGACCGGGATGACGGAGCCGAAGTACTCCTGGAACAGCTCCGGGTGCTCGCGCAGGCCGGTGTCGGTGTCCAGGAAGATGACGCCCTGCTCCTCCAGGTCCTCGCGGATCTGGTGGTAGACGACCTCCGACTCGTACTGCGCGGCGACGCCGGCGACCAGGCGCTGCTTCTCCGCCTCCGGGATGCCGAGCTTGTCGTAGGTGTTCTTGATGTCCTCGGGAAGCTCTTCCCAGCTGGTGGCCTGCTTCTCGGTGGAGCGGACGAAGTACTTGATGTTGTCGAAGTCGATGCCGGACAGGTCCGCACCCCACGACGGCATCGGCTTGCGGTCGAAGAGCTTCAGGCCCTTCATCCGCAGGTCCAGCATCCACTCCGGCTCGTTCTTCAGCGTCGAGATGCCCTGCACCACGTCGGCGCTGAGGCCACGCTTGGCGACGGAACCGGCGGCGTCACTGTCGGACCAGCCGAACTTGTACGTGCCGAGCCCTTCGAGCTCCGGGTGAGCGGTTTGCGTCATCGTGCAGTCCTCGCAGATTCGCTGTCGGATACAGAGGAAACCGGCTCTGTGACTACCTGGCCGGGGATGTGCGTAGTACAGACACCGTCGCCGTGGGCGATGGTGGCCAGCCGCTGGACGTGCCGGCCGAGGAGTCTCGAGAACACCTCGGTCTCGGCCTCGCACAGCTGGGGGAACTGCTCGGCCACGTGTGCGACCGGGCAGTGGTGCTGGCACAGTTGCGCGCCGGCACCGGCTTGCAGTGTGGAGGCGGCGTAACCGTCCGCGGTCAGCGCCTGGGCGAGCACCTCCGCCTCCTTGCCCTCGGGCGCCAGTTCCAGCATCTGGCGGTACCGCTTCTCCACCTCGCCCACCCGTTGCCGGGCGAACGCGACGACGGCCTCGTCACCGCCCGCCTCCGCGATGTAACGCAGCGCGGTGGCGGCCAGGTCGTCGTAGGCCTGGTGGAAGGCGTGCCGGCCGGTGTCGGTCAGCACGAAGACCTTGGCGGGACGGCCGCGGCCGCGGGGGCCGTAGACGCGCTCCTCGCGGCTCTCGACCACGCCCTCCTCGAGGAGGTGGTCCAAGTGCCGGCGGACCGCCGCCGGGGTCAGTTCCAGCCGCTCGGCCAGCACCGCGGCGCTGGACGGGCCGTTGGTCAGGATCGAGCGGACGACCCGGTCCCGAGTGGACTCGTCCCGCGCGACAGCGGTGCCCGAGGGCACCTGACCGGTCTGCGCAGGAGTTTTCACAACATCAGTGTCGCGTAATTAACCGGGCCCTTCAAATAAGGCTGCCCTAACCGGTTCGCCTGCGCCGGGGGTGACCGTGAGGAGCGTCACGTCGGGGCGTTTCCAGTGTCGCAGGTGCCGAAGGAAGCCCCGGAGGGGACACTTAGACTGCGTACGTGCCAGTCGCGGTGGAAATAGACAGCCTCGTCGTCCGGTACGGCGAGAAGACCGCTGTCGACGGTCTCAGTCTCACCGTAACCGGCGGAACAGTGACGTCCGTGCTCGGCCCCAACGGCGCCGGGAAGACGACGACGATCGAGAGTTGCGAAGGCTTCCGGCGGCCCGACGCGGGCCAGGTCCGGGTGCTCGGGCTGGATCCGATCGCGGACCACGACGCGCTGATGCCGCGGATCGGCGTGATGCTGCAGGAGGGCGGCGCCTGGTCCGGCGTCCGCGCGATGGAGATGCTCCGGTACGTCGCCAGCCTGCACTCGCACCCGCTGGATCTGCCGACGCTGGTCGAGCGGCTGGACCTCGGCACCTGCGGGCGGACGCCGTACCGCCGGCTGTCCGGTGGTCAGAAGCAGCGGCTGTCGCTGGCCCTGGCGATCGTCGGCCGGCCGGAGGTCGTGTTCCTGGACGAGCCGACCACCGGGCTGGACCCGCACGGCCGCCGGGAGATCTGGCAGCTGATCCGGGACCTGCGCGACGACGGCGTCACCGTGGTGCTCACCACTCACGCGATGGACGAGGCCGAGCAACTGTCGGACCAGGTGCACGTGGTGTCCGCCGGCAAACTGATCGCCTCCGGCAGTCCAGACGTACTGACGGAGCATGGCGCCAAATCCCTCGAGGACGTCTACCTGGCGCTGACGGCGCGGGAGAGCAAATGAGTAGTACGTACGTCCCGCGCCCGGGTTCCGCTCCCTGGCCACGCAAGGTGCTCTCACATGCGGTGATGGAGTTCCGGCTGCTCCTGCGGAACGGCGAGCAGCTACTGCTCGCTCTGGTAATCCCGCTGGGCTTGCTGCTGCTCCTGGGCGGCACCGGACTGGGCGACCGGCTCCCGCTGGGTGACGGGCCTGCTGTGGATCTCGCGGTGCCGCGCGTGCTCGCACTGGCCGTGCTGTCGACCTCGTTCACCTCACTGGCGATCGCGACCGGCTTCGAACGCCGGTACGGCGTGATCAAGCGGCTGGGCGCCTCTCCCCTGTCCAGGACCGGGTTGCTCGCCGGCAAGATCGGCTCGGTTCTCGCGATCCAGGTGATCCAACTGACCGTCCTGATCGTTACTGGGTTCGCCCTCGGCTGGAATCCCGTCGGTGGGGCCGCAGCGGTGTTCGGCGTGCTCCTGATGATCTTGTGCGGCACGGCCGCCTTCGCGTCGCTCGGACTGCTGATGGCCGGAGTACTGCGAGCCGAGGCGACGCTGGCCGCGGCGAATCTCCTGTACCTGCTGCTCTTGGTGGGCGGCGCGATCATGACGCCGGTCGAGGAGTACCCCGAGGGCCTGCAGGGCGTAGTACGGCTTCTGCCTAGTGCTGCGCTGGCCAATGGGCTGGCGAACGCCACCCTGGAAGGAGTGGTGCCGTGGGCCGCTGCACTGTCCCTGGCGTTGTGGGCCGCCGTGCTCGGATACCTGGTCTCCAGGACCTTCCGCTGGGACTGAACGAGACCTTCTCTAGAGTGTGCCGGTGACCACGGTGCCCCCGACCCTCGAAACCGAACCCGTCAACGGATTCTGGCGACTGGTGCCAGAGCCGAGCCTGGATGTCGTCCGACGCTGGGGCTGGGCCTCGGTCGTCGTCAACATCGGCATCGTGGTGACCGGTGGGCTGGTGCGGCTCACCGGGTCGGGTCTTGGCTGTCCGACCTGGCCGCAGTGCACCGATACGTCGTACGTGCCGCACGGCGAGCTGGGGATGCACGGCGCGATCGAGTTCGGCAACCGGCTGCTCGGGTTCGTGGTGGCGGCGGTCGCGATCTGCACCTGGCTCGTGGTGATGCGGTACCGGCCACGCCGTACGGATCTGCGTCGCCTGGCCACCGCCGCGGCGTTGGGCGTCCCGCTGCAGGCCATCATCGGTGGCGTCAGCGTGCTGACCGGGTTGAACCCGTGGATCGTGTCGGCGCACTTCCTGGTGTCGCCGATCATCATCACGTTGACCGTCGCAATGATGCGCCGATCACGAACCAGTCCGTACCCCCACACTCCCCCGGTGGTCCGTGCGCTCGCTACGGCCTGTGTGGTTGCCGTCTGGCTGGCTGTTGCCCTCGGCACTCTTGTCACCGGGGCCGGTCCGCACTCGGGTGATCCGGAGACCGGGCGGAACGGTTTCAACGAAACAGTGATCAGTCAGTTGCACGCGGATGTGGTGTTCGGCTTGCTGGGCGTCACGATCGCCCTGGTGATCGCTACCCGCGTCACCGCGACCTCCCGCGCCCTGCGGCAACTCGCTGCCTGGCTACTGGCAGTGGAACTGCTGCAGGGCGCGGTCGGCTTCACTCAGTACTTCACGGGCCTGCCGTGGGTGCTAGTACTGATCCATATGTTCTTCGCCGCCGTACTGATCGCCTTGGTGACCGCTGTGTACGGCGAACGCGGTACTCCTGCTACCTGAGTCGCTATCTGACTCTGTAGACGGCGCCCGGGCCGAACAGTGGCGACGAGACGAAGAGGCTGCCGTACTTGTTGAAGGCCACGCCGGCGGGCAGTTGCAGCTTGCCCCTGACGAGTTCCTTCTTGTAGCCGGCCTTGTTGTACTTGCCGCGGTACTGCAGGAAGAGCGAGCCGACTGCCGTGGGCTGACCACTCATCTCCCAGGCCAGCCAACTGTCGCGGGCCAACTGGACCACGGCGAGCGTGCCGCGCGGTCCGGCGGCCAGGTCGACGATCGAGGTGTAGCCGTCGGCGTACCGCTGGCAGTGGCCCTTGTACGGCTTGACCGGGTCGCACACCGCGTTGACCGAACCCGGCTTGATCCGCCAGATCTGCGACGTACCAGGTGTCGCCGGGAAGCCCCGGAGCTCACCCACGTAGTAGTAGCCGTCTGATCCGACGGTCACCGACGTGGCGACAGCTTCGGACGGCACCAGTTGACCACCGAGATTCGAGGGTGCCTTGATGACGCGTGGCTTGAGCCGCGCGACGGTCTTGATCTTGCCGTTCGGCCAGACCCGGAGCAGGTCGTTGTTGGCGGCATCGGCCACCAGGATCGTGCCGTCTCGCAGCACCGCCACACCGAACGGGTTCGTCTCGGTCGGCGATTCGGAGACGTTGTACGGATCCGGGTCCTTCGCCTGGTACTTCGCGATGTTCGCGATCGGCAGCGGCGCCTTGCCGGGCCGCATCCTGAACAAGGTCGCTCCGCCCGGCGGAATTGGCTGCCCGGGCTCACCACCCGCACCGGTCAGGGCGTAGGTGACGCCCCAGCGGTTCGTGTCGATGGCCGGCGGGAAGCCGCCCGGCACCGTGCCGAGCTTCTTGATCCCCTTGTTCTTGCCGTAGGCCCAGGCTTCGTACACGGAGCCGTCACCCACGCTGTAGACGATCTTGCCGTCGTACGCCGCGACGCCGCGCGGCCCGTTCAGGCCGGTGACCACCGGCTTGAGGCTGCCCCCACCCCCACCAGTACCTTCGGCCTGGCCGGCAACCAGCACTGTACCGATCAGTGCAACGGCCGAAACGGCCGCGATTCGAGCTGTCCTTACCCCCACTAGGTGCCCCCTACTTCTCCGTCCCCCCAGCGTGGAGCCGCCCCCCACGGACCTCCTTATGGCAACATCCGGAGCCGGTCAGGTCAACACTCAGAGGGTCACCACGACCTTGCCGCGGGCTTTTCCGCCTTGTACATAACGGATCGCGTCCGGCGCCTCACTCAGCTGGAAGGTCCGGTCGATCGCCGGGCGGATCTTGCCCTCGGCCATCAACGCGCCGAGTTCCTCGAACTCCGCGCTGCTCTCCTTGGCCAGCATGCCGCCGATCTTCTGGCCGACGAACAGGTTCAGCAGCGCGGCCCGCAACGGCCGGCCGACACCGAACCACTTGCCGTCGCGTTCGCCGCCGACGATGACGAGGCGCCCCTTCGGGGTCAGAGCCTTGCGGACGTGCCGGAGATCGCGACTCCCGGCGGTGTCGATGATCACGTCGTACTGGTGGTTGCCGTCGGCAAAGTCTTCCCGGGTGTGGTCGATCACGTGATCCGCGCCGAGCGCGGCGACCAGGTCGGCCTTCGCAGTACTGCAGACGCCGGTGACCTCGGCGCCGTACAGCTTGGCCAACTGGACCGCGAAGGTGCCGACTCCGCCCGCCGCGCCGGTGATCAGAACCTTGGTACCCGGCTTCACCTTGCCCCGGACGGCGCCGAGCGCAGTACCGGCGGAGATCGGGGTGGCTGCCGCCTGTTCGAAGCTGACCTCGGCTGGTTTGTGGGTCAGCCGGTCCTCCCTGGCCGCGACGTACTCCGCGAACGTGCCTTCCGCCGTACCGAACACCTCGTCGCCCGGCTGGAAGCGGGTCACCTTCGCGCCGACCTCGACGACTCGACCGGCCAGGTCGCGGCCGCGGATCGCGGTTTTGGGTGCCCGGAGACCGAAGCCGATCACGCGCATCAGGTAGGGCTCCCCGGTCATCAGATGCCACACTCCGGCGTCCACGCCGGCCGCCTTCACCTCGACGAGCACCTGGTCGTCCTTCGGCGCCGGCCGCTCGATCTCCCGGACCTCGAGCGTCTCCGCACCGCCGTACCGGTACTGCGCGATTGCCTTCATGCTTCTCCCCCACCGTCTGGATACTGGAACACTTCATCGAGCGGTACCGCGAACACCTTCGCGATCTGGAACGCCACCTCGAGCGAGGGCGAGTACTTCCCCTGCTCGATCGCGATCACCGTCTGCCGGGTCACGCCGATCCGCTTGGCCAACTCGGCCTGCGTCATCTCCCCATGGACGAACCTCAGCGTGCGGATCGAGTTCGTCACCCTGGTCGGCTTCACCACGGCTGGAACCCCCGCCGGTAGGCAAACAACTTCGCCACCGACCCCAGTACAGCCGACAGCACGAAGGCCAGGTAGACCGCGTTGGCGATCCAGAAGTAGTCCCACTCCGCCAGCGCCATCAGCAACGCCGAAACCCCACCGATCACCACGAACGACTGCCCGATGTAATCCCCGAACCGCCCGATCTCACGATCCCGCTGATCCTTCTCGTTGGCTCCCTCGGGCGCCACGATCGAGATCAGGATGTTGAGCACGATCGACACCACGATCGCGGCGCCGATACTCCAGAGCATGGGTGCCGCGTAGTCCACGTCGGCCAAGGCACCATCCCGTGCCAGCACCACCGCGACGTATACGCCGTACCCCAGGATGCTCACGACGAGCATCACCCATGCGCGCTTCTCTTCGAACGCCATGTTCATCCCTCTTCTATGTCAAAGAAACCTGACATGTTGAAGGTAAAGGTTGGTTGACTCGGTGTCAAACTTTTCTTACTTCGTTCGGGGGAGGTAGGTGCGGGTGGTTGGCGTCGCCGGGCTGCGTGAGGGTGCTAGTCGGGCCGGTGCGCGTCAAGAGCGCCTGCGGCGTCCCTTCGGGATCGGAACGAGTTCCGACTCTTGACCCGCACCACCCCGACCAGGGAAGGACGCAGCTATCCCGGAGCCGCTCAGAGGTATGGCGACAAAGTTCCGGGAGATCCTCCCGGCCCCCGTCCGGCCAGTTCCCGCGCGCTTTGAGCTCCAAAAGCACCCACCGAGGCCGATTGGGGAGGATTGCACCCCTCAACGGGCGTGAAATCCTCCCCAAACCGCCAGGAATGCCCACCCCGGACGAAGAACCTCCCCAAACGGCAGCCGTACCCCGCCCCGGGCGGACAACCTCCCCGAACGCCGGGTCACCCCCACGTCCAAGGCACCCGGGCGGCTCATCCCCAAACGTGGCCGGCCAGAAGACTTACCCGACCCGGCGCACACCCCTCCGCGGGATCCGCGTAGCTGCGTCCTTCCCTGGTCGGGATGGGGTGGGTCAAGAGTCGAGCTCGCTCGATCCCGAAGGGACGCCGAAGGCGCTCTTGACCCACCCCAGCCCGACCAGCACCATCACGCAGCGGAGCCCGCGAACCACCCGCCCCCAAACCCAAGCAGAACCACCCCAGCCCTACCCGCGACCACCCGCACCCAAGCCCGCGTCAACCCCCGCCGCCCCGCGTACGAAGTACCAGCGCAGGAGCGGGTCGTACTAGCGCAGGAGCGGGTCGATGGCTGCGGCGATGAAGAGCAGGGCCAGGTAGATGTTCGAGAAGTGGAACAAGCGCATCGGGCGGAGGGCGGGGCCTTCGGCTCCGGTGTTGGCTCGGGCCAGGAGAGCGAAGGCTTCGCGGAGGAATACGACGCCCAGGATCACCGCGGCCAGCGGGTACACCCATCCAGTGCCGCCCACCGGCCACAGAGCCAGCGAGGTGATCACCATGACGATCGAGTACGCCAGGATCTGGCGGGCCGTCGCGACCGGAGTGGCGACGACGGGGAGCATCGGGACGTCGACCGAGGCGTAGTCCTCGCGGTAGCGCATCGCCAGGGCCCACGTGTGCGGCGGGGTCCAGAAGAAGACCACGCCGAAGAGGACCAGCGGAGTCCACGCCAGCGAGCCGGTGACCGAGGTCCAGCCGATCAGGGTCGGGAAGCAGCCGGCGATCCCGCCCCAGACGATGTTCTGGACCGTGCGGCGCTTCAGGATCATCGTGTAGCCGAACACGTAGAACGCGTTCGCGGCCAGCGCCAGCAGCGACGACAGCCAGTTGACCAGCAACCCGAGCTCGATCGTCGCCAGTACGCCCAGGACGATGCCGAAGACGGTCGCCGAACGCGGGCTGACCGCGTGCCGCGGGAGCGGGCGGCGACGGGTGCGGCGCATCTGCTCGTCGATGTCGCGGTCGAGCACGCAGTTGATCGTGTTCGCGCTGCCGGCGGCCAGGATCCCGCCGACCAGGGTGGCGGCGACGATGCCCAGCCCGGGGACTCCCCCGGCGGCCAGGAACATCACCGGCACGGTGGTGATCAGCAGGAGCTCGATGATGCGCGGCTTCATCAGACCGACGTACGCCTTGATCACGTCGCGCACCGATGGGCCGGCACCCTTGAGGGATGGGTCGGTCGGCAGCGGCGCCGGGTACGACGTCGTCGCGGCTGGACGCGGGTCGACGGCCGTCACGAACACCTCGAACTGAGTGGGTTGACGCCGGGGACCGGCGCTGACGGTTCGACAGTCTACGACGCCCCGTAGGAGGATCCCGCACCACCCACCCGCGAACTCGCCGGTGGCCTGCCGGAGACCTGCCAGGGACCTTCGTGGTGACCGTCATGGTGACCTGCATGGACGCCCGCCGGAGGGGCACCGATGTGATGTACCAGACGTCCGGACCGGGCGGGAACAACGACAGGCCGGTTCCGGTTGCCGAGGTATGGAAGGCAGACAACGGCCGGGCGAGTAGGCTCGCTCACGGTGACGCGCGGGGGCGCGATCGGCGTGGACCAGCTGGTCCGGCCGGCCCCTCGAACGCCAACCAGACGGATGTTCGAAGCCATCGAGAGGAGCGCCGCCGGCGTGACGGAGAAGACCAGCCCCAAGCTTGACTGGACCGAGCTCGACAAGCGCGCGGTCGACACCGTGCGGGTCCTCGCGCTGGACGCCGTGGAGAAGGTCGGCAACGGCCACCCCGGTACGGCGATGAGCCTCGCCCCGGCCGCGTACCTGCTGTTCCAGAAGGTGATGCGGCACAACCCGGCGGACCCGACCTGGGCCGGCCGCGACCGGTTCGTCCTGTCCGCGGGTCACTCGAGCCTCACCCTGTACATCCAGCTCTACCTGGCCGGGTTCGGCCTCGAGCTGGAGGACCTGCAGTCGCTGCGCACCTGGGGCAGCCTGACTCCGGGCCACCCGGAGCACGGCCACACCAAGGGTGTCGAGACCACCACCGGCCCGCTGGGCCAGGGCGTCGGCAACTCGGTCGGCATGGCGATGGCGGCCCGCCGCGAGCGCGGCCTGTTCGACCCCGAGACTGCGAAGGGCGAGAGCCTCTTCGACCACCACATCTACGCGATCGCGTCCGACGGCGACCTGGAGGAGGGCGTTTCCTCCGAGGCCTCCTCGCTCGCGGCGCACCAGCAGCTGGGCAACCTGACGCTGATCTGGGACGACAACAAGATCTCGATCGAGGACGACACCAACATCGCGTTCTCCGAGGACGTCGCCGCCCGCTACGCGGCGTACGGCTGGGACGTCCGCGAGGTCGACTGGACCAACGACGGCACCGGCTACGAAGAAGACGTGCAGGCGCTGTACGACGCGATCCTGGCCGGCAACGCGGTGACCGACAAGCCGAGCTTCATCCGGCTGCGCACGATCATCGGCTGGCCGGCCCCGAACAAGCAGAACACCGGCAAGATCCACGGCTCGGCCGCCGGCGCCGAAGAGGTCGCCGCGACCAAGAAGATCCTGGGCTTCGACCCGGAGAAGAACTTCGAGGTCGCCGACGAGGTGATCGAGCACACCCGCAAGGCCCTCGGCCGCGGCAAGGAGCTGCAGGACGAGTGGACTGTCGGGTTCGAGGCCTGGAAGCAGTCCTCCCCCGAGCGCTCCGAGCTCTTCGCCCGGCTGGAGAAGCGTGAGCTGCCGGCCGGTTGGGCGGACGCGCTGCCGACCTGGGACGCCGACGCCAAGGGTGTCGCCACCCGGGCCGCGTCCGGCGAGGTGCTCAGCGCCCTGGCGCCGAAGCTCCCCGAGCTCTGGGGCGGTTCCGCCGACCTGGCGGGCTCGAACAACACCACCCCGAAGGGCGAGCCGTCGTTCATCCCGGCGGAGCACTCCACCAAGGACTTCCAGGGCAACGAGTACGGCCGGGTGCTGCACTTCGGCATTCGCGAGCACGGCATGGGCGCGGTACTGAACGGCATCGTGCTGCACGGCGGCACCCGCCCGTACGGCGGTACGTTCCTGGTCTTCTCCGACTACATGCGTCCCTCGGTCCGGCTGGCCGCGCTGATGAAGCTGCCGGTCACCTACGTCTGGACGCACGACTCGATCGGCCTCGGCGAGGACGGCCCGACCCACCAGCCGGTGGAGCACCTGGCCGCGCTGCGGGCGATCCCGGGCCTCGACATCGTCCGCCCGGGTGACGCGAACGAGACCGCCGCCGCCTGGGCCGCGATCCTCGAGCACACCGACCGCCCGGCCGGCCTGGCGCTGACCCGGCAGAACGTGCCCACCTTCCCCCGCGGCACCGACGGCTTCGCCACCACGGAGAACGTCAAGAAGGGTGGCTACACCCTGATCGACGCCGACGGCACCCCCGACGTCATCCTGATCGGCACCGGCTCCGAGCTCCAGCTCGCGGTCGAGGCGCGGACCAAGCTGGCCGAGCAGGGCATCCAGGCCCGCGTGGTGTCGATGGTGTCGCGCGAGTGGTTCGACGAGCAGGACGACGCCTACCGCGACGAGGTCATCCCGCCGGCGGTCAAGGCTCGCGTCTCGGTCGAGGCCGGCGTGTCGCTGGGCTGGCGCGAGGTCGTCGGTGACGCCGGGCGCAGCGTCAGCCTGGAGCACTTCGGTGCATCGGCCGACTACAAGACGCTGTACGACGAGTTCGGCATCACCGCCGACGCGGTCGTACAGGCCGCCAAGGACAGCATCGCCGCGGCCGCCGAGCTCGGTGGCTCCGGGGTTTCGGTCGACCGGCGCGCGGCCGGCCCGATCGGACCCGGCGACGATCCGAGCGTGAGCGCCGACCCGGACGCCGACGCCACCAACGAGCGCAACTGAACGACGACAACAAAACATCGGAGGCTTCGGACATGACTGATCGTTTGAGAGAACTCGCCGACGCAGGCGTCTCCATCTGGCTGGACGACCTGTCCCGGCAGCGGCTGACCAGCGGCAGCCTGGCGACGCTGATCCAGGAGCAGCACATCAGCGGCGTGACCACCAACCCGACGATCTTCGCCAAGGCGATCTCCGACGCCGGTACGTACGCCGACCAGGTGGCCGCGCTGGCGGCCGACGGCAAGAGCACCGACGAGGCGATCCGCAAGATCACCACCGACGACGTCCGCGACGCCGCCGACCTGTTCAAGCCGGTCTACGACGACACGGACGGCGTGGACGGCCGGGTCTCGATCGAGGTCGAGCCGGGCCTGGCCCGCGACACCGAGAAGACGATCGCCCAGGCGAAGGAGCTGTGGGAGACCGTCGGCCGGGAGAACGTGTTCGTGAAGATCCCGGCCACCAAGGAGGGCATCCCGGCGATCGCCGAGACGCTTGCCGCCGGCATCAGCGTGAACGTGACGCTGATCTTCTCGCTGGAGCGCTACCGGGCCGTCGCCGACGCGTTCCTGACCGGCGTCGAGAAGGCGATCGACAACGGTCACGACGTGACCAAGCTCGGCAGCGTCGCCTCCTTCTTCGTCAGCCGGGTGGACAGCGAGGTCGACAAGCGACTCGATGCCATCGGCACCGACGAGGCCAAGGCGCTGAAGGGCAAGGCCGCGATCGCCAACGCGCGGCTCGCCTTCGAGGCGTACGAGGAGATCTTCGGCTCCGACCGCTGGCGCGAGCTCGAGACCGCCGGCGCCAAGCCGCAGCGCCCGCTGTGGGCGTCGACCGGCGTCAAGGACCCGGCGTACAAGGACACCATGTACGTCGAGGAACTGGTCACCGCCGGCGTGGTCAACACGATGCCGCAGGCAACCATCGACGCGGTCGCGGACCACGGCGAGGTACGCGGTGACACCGTCCGCGGCGACTACGACGCGGACCGCAAGGTGATCGCCGACCTGGAGGCGCTGGGCATCTCCTACGACGACGTCGTCCGGGTGCTGGAGGACGAGGGCGTCAGCAAGTTCGACGCCTCCTGGTCCGAGCTGCAGGACACCGTCACCTCGGCCCTGAAGGCGGCCGCCAAGTGACCGAGTCGCTCACCGTCAAGGCGTACGGCGAAGGCTGGCAGCAGGTCGTCGAGCGGCTCGTCAGCGAGAAGATCGCCTCCCGGATCGCGGCCAAGGACGCCACCACCTGGGGTCCGGAGGCCGAGTCCGAATCCGCGATCCGGCTCAGCTGGGTCGACCTGTACGACTCGTCCCGGCCGTTGCTGGCCGAGATCGAGGCGCTGCAGGCCGACCTGCGCGCCGAGGGGCTGGACCGGATCGTGCTGTGCGGCATGGGCGGTTCATCGCTGGCGCCCGAGGTCATCACCCGCACGGCCGGCGTCGAGCTGGTCGTGCTGGACTCCACCAACCCGAGCGTGATCGCCCGGGCGCTGGCCGGTGACCTGCAGCGCACGGTCGTCGTGGTGTCCAGCAAGTCCGGTGGCACGGTCGAGACCGACAGCCAGCGGCGCGCCTTCGTGAAGGCCTTCAACGATGCCGGCATCGACTCGGCCTCGCGGATCATCGTCGTCACCGACCCCGGCTCGCCGTTCCAGAAGCTGGCCGAGGACGAGGGCTATCGCAAGACCTTCCTGGCCGATCCGAACGTGGGCGGCCGCTACAGCGCCCTCACGGCCTTCGGCCTGGTGCCGTCGGCACTCGCCGGCGCGGACGTGGCCGAGTTGCTCGACCAGGCTGCTGAGGCCGCGCCGCTGCTCCAGGCGGACGACGCGGACAACCCCGCTCTCGTCCTCGCCGCCGTCCTGGCCGGCAGCCCAGGTCGCGACAAGGCGATCATCGCCGCAGGCGGTTCGTCCATCGTCGGATTTCCCGACTGGGCCGAGCAGCTGATCGCGGAGAGCACGGGGAAGAACGGCACCGGCGTCCTCCCGGTAGCAGTGAAGGGCATCCACGCTCCGGAGCTGCAAAGCGGCGCGGGCGACCTCGTCCACGCTCTGCTTGCTGCCGACACGAGTGCGGCAAGCGTCGCCTCCGGGACGCCGACAGTCGTCACCACTGGCTCGCTGGGCGGGCAGCTCCTGCTGTGGGAGATGGCCACTGCTGTGGCCGGCTACCTGCTGGGGATCAACCCGTTCGACCAGCCGGACGTGGAGAGCGCCAAGCAGGCCGCACGCGGTCTGCTGGACGCACAGCCGAAGCCGGAGGCCGCGGCCTTCACCGATGGGGCCGTGGAGGTTCGCGCCACCGAGGGCCTGCTCGACGGCGTCGACACGGCCAAGGGCGCGCTCGACGCACTGCTGGGCCAGCTCGCCGACGACGGCTACCTGGCCGTCATGGCGTACCTGGACTCCGAGCGCGACGAGAACCTCGTCGCCATCCGGCCGGCACTGGCCACCCGCACCGGTCGCCCGGTCACCTTCGGCTGGGGTCCGCGGTTCCTGCACTCCACCGGCCAGTACCACAAGGGCGGCCACCCGCAGGGCGTGTTCCTGCAGATCACCAGCTCGGAATCGACCGACGTCGAGATCCCGGATCGCCCGTTCACCTTCGGCACGCTGATCTCGGCCCAGGCCGCGGGCGACGCCGGAGTACTGGCGGAGCGCGGCCGGCCGGTCCTGCGGCTGCACCTGACGGACCCCGAGGCCGGCGTACACCAGCTGATCTCCCTACTCGACGCACACGACAAATCGGAGGCAGGCGGCGCATGACTCCGTCGTTGCCACGCCTCCTCAGTCCAGGCCAGGAGACGCCATGACCGCAGAGCTCGATGAGGAGTCGGCCGGCCCGGTGAACCCGCTCAGGGATCCCCAGGACCGTCGGCTCCCCCGGATCGCCGGGCCCTGCAGCCTGGTGATCTTCGGTGTCACCGGAGACCTGGCCCGCAAGAAGCTGATGCCGGCCGTGTACGACCTGGCGAACCGGGGCCTGTTGCCGCCCGGTTTCGCGCTGGTCGGCTTCGCCCGGCGCGACTTCAGCAACCAGGACTTCGCCCAGATCGTGCACGACTCGGTCAAGGAGCATGCCCGGACGCCGTTCCGCGAGGAGGTCTGGCAGCAACTGGCCGAGGGGTTCCGGTTCGTGCCGGGCGATCTCACCGACGACGAGGCGTTCAAGCGGCTGCGCGAGACCGTGGACGAACTGGACGTCAACCGCGGTACGGGCGGGAACCACGCGTTCTACCTGTCCATCCCGCCGGGGCTGTTCCCGCAGGTCGTGCAGCAGTTGTCCGAGCACGGCCTGACCGAGGAGCGGCCGGGATCCTGGCGGCGGGTGGTGATCGAGAAGCCGTTCGGTCACGACCTGAAGAGCGCTCGCGAGCTGAACCACGTCGTCGAGTCGGTCTTTCCGCCCGAGGCGGTCTTCCGGATCGACCACTACCTGGGCAAGGAGACCGTCCAGAACATGCTGGCGCTGCGGTTCGCCAACGCCATGTTCGAGCCGGTCTGGAACAGCCACTACGTCGACCACGTGCAGATCACCATGGCCGAGGACATCGGCATCGGCGGCCGCGCCGGGTACTACGACGGCATCGGCGCCGCGCGTGACGTGATCCAGAACCACCTGCTCCAACTGCTCGCGCTGATCGCGATGGAGGAGCCGGTCAGCTTCGACGCGTGGTCGCTGCGCCAGGAGAAGAAGAAGGTGCTGGCGGCCGTCAAGCTGCCGGACCGCCTCGACCTGCACACCGCCCGCGGCCAGTACGCCGCGGGCTGGGCCGGCGGCACCAAGGTCAAGGGTTACCTGCAGGAGGACGGCATCCCCGCGTCGTCGGCGACGGAGACGTTCGCGGCGCTGCGCGTGGACGTGGACACCCGGCGCTGGGCCGGGGTCCCGTTCTACCTGCGCACCGGCAAGCGGCTCGGCCGTCGCGTCACCGAGGTGGCGGTGATGTTCAAGCGCGCGCCGCACCTGCCGTTCACGGCCACGGAGACCGAGGAACTGGGCCAGAACGCCCTGGTGATGCGGATCCAGCCGGACGAGGGCATCACGATGCGGTTCGGCGCCAAGGTGCCCGGCACGATGATGGAGATCCGGGACGTGAACATGGACTTCGCGTACGGCGGCTCCTTCACCGAGTCGTCGCCGGAGGCCTACGAGCGGTTGATCCTGGACGTGCTGCTCGGCGATCCGCCGCTGTTCCCGCAGCACACCGAGGTGGAGCTCGGCTGGAAGATCCTCGACCCGGTGATCAACTACTGGGCCGAGAACGGTCTGCCGGAGCAGTACGCCTCCGGGGCCTGGGGTCCGGACTCCGCCCACCAGATGCTCGCCCGCGACGGACGCGCCTGGAGGCGGCCATGATCATCGACCTCACCGACACGACGTCGAGCGAGATCGCCTCCGCGCTGCTCCGGGCCCGGCGCAACGCCGGGTCGCCCGCGATGGGCATGGTCGGCACGATCGTGGTCGTCGTCGACGAGTCGTCCCACCACGACGCGATGAAGGCCGCGAACGAGGCCGGCCGCGAGCACCCGTCGCGGGTGCTCGTGGCGATCCTGCGGCCCGGCCGCGGCGCGGGTGGCCTCGACGCCGAGGTCCGGGTCGGCGAAGGCATCCCCGGCGAGGCGGTGCTGCTTCGGCTGCACGGCGATCTCGCCAAGGTGCCCGAGTCGGTCATCACCCCGCTCTTGCTGCCGGACTCCCCCGTCATCGTCTGGTGGCCGGGTGGCGGGCCGAAGGTGCCGCACCAGGATCCACTGGGCGCACTGGGACGCCGTCGCGTCACCGACGCGGCCGCGACCCGTCGCGCCCAGGTGGACTTCACCGCGCGGGCCGAGGGCTACGCGCCGGGCGACACGGACTTCGCGTGGGCCCGGTTGACCCCGTGGCGGGCGCTGATGGCCGCCGCGCTGGACCAGTACCCGACGCAGGTCACCGGGGCGGAGGTCGTCTCGGCCAAGGGCAACGCGAGTGCAGACCTGATGGCAGCGTGGCTGCAGTGCCGGCTCGGAGTACCGGTGGAGCAGAAGAACTCGCGTGGGCCGGGCATCACCGCAGTACGGATGTTCACTCCGGCTGGTCCGATCGCACTGACTCGGCCGGATGGGGCTGTGGCGACGTTCAGCATCCCGGGTCAGCCTGACCGGCCGGTGGCGTTGAAGCGGCGGAACACGTCCGAACTGCTGAGCGAGGAGCTGCGGCGGCTGGACCCGGACGACGTGTACGCGCAGACGCTGGCGTGCATGGTCGAGCGGGAGACGATGCCGGCCGAGGCCAAGACGGTCAGTACTGTCGACCGTCGCTCGGCCCAGAAGGCCGCCGAGAAGGCAGCAGCCCGTACTGCGGCGGTCGCGGGCAAGGCGGCGTCGCCGGAGCTCGAGGCCAAGGCGGCCGGGAAGAACCGTGCCGCGAAGAAGGCCGCGCCGGCCAAGACCACGGCGAAGAAGTCGGCAGCCAAGAAGAAGACAACGGCTGCGGGGTCGAGGGCCGGCGGGTCGACGACAGCCAAGAAGTCGACGGCTTCGAAGCGGGTTACGGCGAAGAAGGGCACGAGCAAGAGGGTGGCTGGGCGGTCATGAGTTCGCCCTCGATCCTGGTGAACCGCGACGCCGAGGGCTTGGCCCACGCCGTCGCGGCCAGGTTCATCACCAAGTTGGTGGATGTCCAGAGCAGCGGCGGGGTCGCGCAGGTCGTACTGACCGGCGGCCGCGTCGCGGCGGTGGTCTACCGGGCCGTCGCGGAGTCCCCGGCCCGGAGTGCGATCGACTGGCGCCGGGTCGAGTTCTGGTGGGGAGACGAGCGCTTCCTCCCTGACGGTGATCCGGAGCGCAACGAGACCCAGGCCCGGGACGCGCTGCTGTCCCGAGTCGACGTCGATCCGGATCGGGTCCACCCGATGCCCGCCGACTCAGGTCAGGGCCCGGAGGCAGCCGCCGAAGCCTACGCCGCGACCCTGGCGGCCGCGGCGGGCTCCGGTGACGACCTGCCGACGTTCGACGTACTGATGCTGGGTGTCGGGCCGGACGGTCATGTGGCGTCGCTGTTCCCCGAGCACGAGGGCCTGCAGGTAGAGGATCGACCGGCGATCGCGGTCCACGGCGCTCCCAAACCGCCGCCGACGCGCATCTCGCTGACGTTCCCGATGCTGAACCGCGCCCACGAGGTGTGGTTCGTCGTCTCCGGCGAGGACAAGGCGAAGGCAGTCGGCCTGGCCCTCTCGGGCGCCGCTGACCTCCCCGCTTCTGCGCCGAAGGGCCTCGACCGGACGCTCTGGCTGGTCGACGAGGCCGCCGCGCAGGAGATCAATCACATCTGACCTGCTGCCAGGTCAGGAAGCAACGCCAGCCGGGGTGGAGACCGAGTTTCGTCGTCTGCGGCTCGGCCCACCCCTTGGGCTGACAAGATGAGGGGATGACGTCCTTTCGCGAACTGCACGCCGGATCCTTCGTGATGCCGAACGCCTGGGATGCCGGCAGCGCGGTGATCCTGGCGGAGGCCGGGTTCCCGGCGATCGCGACGACCAGTGCCGGGATCGCGTTCTCGCTGGCCAAGGGCGACCACACGCTCCCGGACGGCGCTCCGTCGGTCTCCCGGGAGACGATGTTCGAGCGGGTCCAGCAGATCACCGAGGCCAGCCAGGTGCCCGTCAACGGCGACCTGGAGGACGGGTACGGCGAACGCCCGGAGGAGGTCGCGACGACCATCCGGATGGCGCTCGAGGCGGGTCTCGCCGGCGGCAACATCGAGGACTTCGACGGCCGCAACCTGTACGACGAAGCCCTGTCGGTGGAGCGGATCGTCGCAGCCCGCGAGGCGGCCGGACCCGATTTCGTCCTGACCGCACGGACCGACGGACAACTGCTGAGTTCCCCCACCTCGCTGGCGGACTCCATCGACCGCGCCAACCGGTACTCCGAAGCCGGCGCCGACTGCCTCTACGTGCCCGGCGTCAACGACCTCGCCACCATCGCCACACTGGTCAAGGAGATCGACGGTCCGCTCAACGTCGTCCTCGGCCTCGGCACCTCAACGCTCACCACGCACGACGTCTTGGCCGCCGGCGTCACCCGCATCAGCCTCGGCGGCAGCATCGCCCGCGCCGCCCTCGCCTTCATCCGCTCGAGCGCCGCCGAACTCGCCACTCAGGGCACCATCACCTTCGCAGCAAACCAGATCCCCCAGGGCGAACTGAACGCCCTCTTCGCCCGCCAACCCACGCAGGCGTGAGCACGGCTCCCCGTCCGCCGGCTGAAGTCTCTCAGCCGGCGGACGGGTGGGGCCGTGTCAGCACCTGACGAGCAGGCCCGTCAATGCGGTGCAGGTGCGGGTTGCCCGGTCGTTGGCCGGGTTCGAGTCGTCCGGCGTACTCTGCGTGCGCTCGGCCGTGGCTACCAGCGACCCCAGCGAAAGCAGCGCGGCATCGGCTGAGAACGATCTGGTGGCTGTGGCGCCAGTGGCCAACGCCGGGACGTCGCACGTCACCGTCCTGGTTCCAGCCACCCGAGTGCAGCCGGATGACGACGCGAACACCAGACCGGCTGGATAGGCTCCGGTCAACCGTACGCCGGTGGCATCAGCCGGCCCGTCGTTCCGTACGGTGATCGTGTAGGTGATCCGCGACGTGAGCAGACCACGTGCCGTGGCGTTCAGTGACACCGCGAGGTCGGTCGCGGCCGGCAGCGGCGGTGCGATCGTGATCACCGGTCCATCCAGGATCTCGAAGGCGTAGTTCTCGCCGATGAACTGATGCTGCAGCGTGAACTGTCCCACCGGAGCATCGTCCTTGAGCCTGAAGGTGAAGACCACGGTCCGGGACTCCCCGCCGGCCACCTCGCCGACCCCACCCCTGACGCTGGTGCCGAGCACATCACACGCGAACGCGCCCGGGCAGGACACCAGTTCGACGATCGTCGGCAGTGAAAGCTCCTTGCCGTACAGCCCCGCCTTGCCGCCGGTGATCGTGAACGCCTGGCTGTTGTGAACCGTCTGGGTGACGGTGAACGTCTCCCCTGGCCGGATCGTGAGCGGACTGACGACGACCGCGCTCGACGGCTCGGCCGCCGTCGCGACCTGCGGCGCGGCCACCAGACTCGCACCGACCATCGCGGTCATCATCGCGGCTCTCACCAGTTTTCCTGCCTGCATGACAAAGCCCCCCATCCCCGTTGGAAACCTGTTCCCCCACCGCCTGCGGCGGTGAACCGAGTATGGGACGCTCCGCCGACCGGCACAACCACGCACCCGGAGCAGACCTGGTCGATCACCGGGAGTAGGCATCGGCTCATGCGGAACGGCCCGGACCGATCGTGGGATCAGTCCGGGCCGTCCGGAGTACTCAGAAGATGATCTCGCCGCGGGCTCGGCGGTCACGGAGCTTCTGGAGGGCCTCGTCCAGGATCTCCGCGGCCTCTTGCTCGCTGCGACGTTCCTTCACGTAGGCCAGGTGGGTCTTGTACGGCTCGATCTTCGGGGGCGGCGGGGGGTTGTTGACGTCGGTGCTGGTCGGTAGACCGCACCTCGGACAGTCCCACGCCTCCGGGATGGCCGCCTCGACGGCGAACACCGTCGCGGTCTCGTGCCCGTTGGCACAGAAGAACACGATGCGCTGCCGGGGCGCGGTGTCGCCGCGCTCCGCCTCGCCCATCGGTCCGGCACCGACCCGGCTGCCACGAATGGCACTACCACCACCAGCCACGGGAGCTACTCCCCTCTCAGCCGAGCTTGTACAGCAGGCCGAGCGCGACGATGGCACAGAACCAGATCAGACCGACGGCGATGGTGATCCGGTCCAGGTTCCGCTCGGCCACCGAGGACCCGCCCAGGCTGGACGAAACCCCGCCACCGAACAGGTCCGACAGACCGCCACCGCGGCCTTTGTGCAGCAGCACGAGCGCCGTGAGGATCAGGCTGCAGATGATGACGACGATCGAGAAAGCGAGAATCACGAGGAGTAGCCTAACTGAAGGTCCAGGTAACGGCAGATACCGGCGAACTCGTCCACCTTGAGGCTTGCTCCACCCACCAGGCAGCCGTCGACATCCGGCTGGGCCATGATGCCACCTGCGCTGCTCATCTTCACCGACCCCCCGTAAAGAATCCGTACCGAGTCGGCCACTGCGGGTGAAACCGTCTCCTCCAGCCGGCCCCGGATCGCGGCGCAGACCTCCTGCGCGTCCTCCGGGGTGGCGACCTCGCCGGTACCGATCGCCCAGACCGGCTCGTACGCGATCACGACCTTGCGGACGTCGTCCGGCTTGAGCCCGGCGAGCGCGCCGTCCAGCTGGGCCAGCGTGTACTCGACCTGCTCGCCGGCCTTGCGGACCTCGAGGCCCTCGCCGACGCAGACGATCGGGGTGATCCCGGCCGCCAGCGCCTTGGTGGCCTTCGCGTTCACCGTCGCGTCGTCCTCGCCGTGGTACTGCCGGCGCTCCGAGTGGCCGGCCAGCACGTAGCTGCAGCCGAGCTTGGTCAGCATCGCGGCGGAGATCTCGCCGGTGTAGGCGCCGTCGTCGTGCACGGAGATGTCCTGCGCGCCGTAGACGATCTTCATCCGGTCGCCGTCGACGAGCGTCTGCACGCTGCGGATGTCGGTGAACGGCGGCAGCACCGCCACCTCGACCCGCTCGAAGTCGTGCTTCTTGTCCTGCAGCGTCCAGCTCAGCTTCTGCAGCAGGTGCACGGCCTCGACGTGGTTGACGTTCATCTTCCAGTTGCCCGCCATCAAAGGCGTGCGGGCAGCGTTCTCACCCATAGGTAGTCAGTCCTCTTCCAGCACAGCGAGACCGGGGAGCTCTTTGCCCTCCAGGTATTCCAGCGACGCACCGCCGCCGGTCGAGATGTGGCCGAACTGGTCGTCGGCGAAGCCGAGCTGCCGTACCGCGGCCGCCGAGTCACCACCGCCGACCACACTGAGTCCGTCCACCTCGGTCAACGCCTGCGCGACGGCCTTGGTTCCACCCGCGAACGCCTCCATCTCGAAGACGCCCATCGGACCGTTCCAGAAGACCGTCTTGGCCGCCGCGATCTCGGCGGCGAAGGCCTTGCCGGAGTCGGGGCCGATGTCCAGGCCCAGCTGGTCGGCCGGGATCGCGTCGGCCGCGACCACGGTGGCGGGGGCGTCGGCCTTGAACTCGGGCGCGACCACGATGTCGGTCGGCAGCACGATCTCGACACCCTTGGCCTTGGCGGTCTCCAGGTATCCCTTGACCACGTCGAGCTGGTCGTCCTCGAGCAGGCTCTTGCCGACCTCGTGGCCCTGGGCCTTGAGGAAGGTGAAGACCATGCCGCCACCGATCAGCAGCTTGTCGGCCTTGGCGAGCAGGTTGTCGATCACCGCGAGCTTGTCGGATACCTTCGCGCCACCCAGTACGACGACGTACGGGCGGTCGGGGCTCTCCGTGAGCTTCTTCAGGACCTCGACCTCCGCCAGCACCAGGCCACCCGCGGCGTGCGGGAGTTTGCCGGCCACGTCGTACACGCTGGCCTGCTTGCGGTGGACCACGCCGAAGCCGTCGCTGACGAACACGTCGGCCAGCCCGGCCAGTTCCTCGGCCAGGGCCTCCCGCTCGGCCTCGTCCTTGCTCTCCTCGCGCGGGTCGAACCGCACGTTCTCGAGCAGCAGCACCTCGCCCTCGTCGAGCTCCTGGACGGCCTCCTGGGCGGAGTCGCCGGTCACGTCGGTGGCGAAGTGCACCTTGATGCCCTCGTCCTGCAGCAGCTCACCGAGCCGCTTGGCCACCGGGGCGAGAGTGAACTCCTGGTTCGGCTTGCCCTTGGGACGGCCGAGGTGCGCGGTCACGATCACCTTCGCGCCGGCCTTCGCCAGTTTCACCAGGGTCGGCACGCTGGCCTTGATCCGGCCGTCGTCGCCGATCTTCTCGCCGTCGATCGGCACGTTCAGGTCGGAGCGCACCAGCACCCGCAGGCCGGCCACGTCACCGAGGTCTTCGATCGTCTTCACAGTTCAGCAATCCTCTGTCGAACGACGCTTGCGCCCGAAGGAGACCACCAGGGCCGCCGTCGGACGCAAGCTGTGGAAAGGATGAACGTCAGAGCGAGGCGCCGACGTAGTTGACCAGGTCGACGAGGCGGTTGGAGTAGCCCCACTCGTTGTCGTACCAGCCGACGACCTTCACCTGGTTGCCGAGCACCTTGGTCAGGCCGGCGTCGAAGATGCAGGAGGCCGGGTCGGTGACGATGTCGGTCGACACGATCGGGTCCTCGGTGTACTTCAGGTAGCCCTTGAGCGCACCCCCGGCAGCGGCCTTGACGGCGGCGTTGACCTCTTCGACCGAGGTCTCCCGGCCGACGGTGATGGTCAGGTCGGTGGCGGAACCGGTCGGCACCGGGACGCGCAGCGCGTAGCCGTCCAGCTTGCCCTTCAGCTCCGGCAGGACCAGGCCGATCGCCTTGGCGGCACCGGTCGAGGTCGGCACGATGTTCAGGGCCGCGGCGCGGGCGCGACGCAGGTCCGGGTGCGGGCCGTCCTGCAGGTTCTGGTCCTGGGTGTAGGCGTGGATGGTGGTCATCAGGCCCTGCTGGATGACGAACTCGTCGTGGATGGCCTTGGCCATCGGCGCCAGGCAGTTCGTGGTGCAGGACGCGTTCGAGATGACCGTGTGCTGGTCGGCGTCGTACAGCTCGTGGTTGACGCCCATCACCACGGTCAGGTCCTCGTTCTTCGCCGGGGCGGAGATGATGACCTTCTTGGCGCCGTTGTCGGCGTGCGTCTTGGCCTTGGTGGCGTCGGTGAAGAAGCCGGTGGACTCGATCACGATGTCCGCGCCCACATCAGACCACTTCAGGTTCGCGGGGTCACGCTCGGCGAACGCCTTGAAGGTGTGGCCACCGACGCTGATGTCGGTGTCGGTGGCGGACACGTCGCCGGGGAAACGGCCCAGGATCGAGTCGTACTTCAGCAGGTGGGCCAGGGTCTGGTTGTCGGTCAAGTCATTGACGGCGACGACCTCGATGTCGGCACCGGACGCCTGCACGGCGCGGAAGAAGTTACGGCCGATCCGGCCGAAGCCGTTGATACCTACGCGTACGGTCACGGGACTACGTCTCCTCAGAACTAGCTTTCGAGCACTGCCGCTACGCCCGAAACACTAGCCCAACAGCCCACTCGATCCACTGGTTACATCCACTTATGACCAGTGAGTCGGCGTCACTACCTGCTGGTATGCCTCAGGCCGGGTCCAGCATGTCAGGCGTGAGGTTGGCCTCGGTGTTCGGGATGTTCAGGTCGGCGGCACGCTTGTCCGCCATCGCCAGCAGCCGCCGGATCCGGCCCGCGACCGCGTCCTTGGTGAGGGCCGGCTCGTGCAACTGGCCGAGCTCCTCGAGGCTGGCCTGCTTGTGCTCCAGCCGCAGTTTTCCCGCCACCTGCAGGTGATCCGGGACGTCGTCGCCGAGAATCTCCAGCGCCCGCTCGACCCGCGCGCCGGCCGCGACGGCCGCCCGGGCCGACCGGCGCAGGTTCGCGTCGTCGAAGTTGGCCAGCCGGTTCGCGGTGGCGCGGACCTCGCGACGCATCCGCCGCTCCTCCCAGGCCAGCACCGACTCGTGCGCGCCGAGCCGGGTCAGCAGGGCGCCGATCGCGTCGCCGTCACGGATGACCACGCGGTCCACATTGCGGACTTCGCGGGCCTTCGAGCCGATCCCGAGCCGCCGGGCGGCACCGACCAGGGCCAGCGCGGCCTCCGGGCCGGGGCAGGTCACCTCGAGCGACGAGGACCGGCCGGGCTCGGTCAGCGAGCCGTGCGCCAGGAACGCGCCACGCCAGGCCGCCACGGCGTCGCAGGAGGCGCCGGAGACGACCGCCGGGGGCAGACCGCGGACCGGGCGGCCGCGGTTGTCCACGAGGCCCGTCTGCCGCGCCAGGGCGTCACCGTCGCGGACCACGCGCACGACGTACTTGGTCTGCTTTCGGATACCGGACGGAGAGATCACCACCACGTCCGACGGGTGCCCGAAGATCTCGGCGATGTCCTTGCGCAGCCGGCGGGCGGCGGCGCCGCTGTCCAACTCGGCCTCCACCACGATCCGGCCGGAGACGAGATGCAGGCCGCCCGCGAAGCGCAGTACGGAGGACACCTCGGCCTTGCGGCAACAGGGTTTCGTGACCTGGATGCTGGTCAGCTCGGACTTCACCTGTGCTGTCATCGCCATGTAGGGAATCCTCCCACTGCTGTCAAAGACCCTCGCCCCACCACCGGTCCAACTGCCCGGCGAGGTCCCGTGTTACGGGCGGGGGCAAACTCGTGTTCGACCAGAAGAGGCTCGTCGACTGAGCTCTCGAAGGTCCGCGGCGCTACTCGAAGATCTCGCGGTAGATCTTGGCCAGTTTGCCAGGGTCGTGGTGGAGGTGCCGGGTGTCGTCGGCGATGTCGGCGATCACCAGGTGGGCGCCGAGCGCGTCCGCGGTACGGCGTAACGACGCCGGGTCCGGCACGTGCCCCTCGTCGGCGAGGACCACGTCGATCCGCAGATCCGGCGCGTGCGCGGCCAGTACCTCGAGGTGCGTCTCCGGGGAGAACCCGTCCGTCTCGCCCTTCTGCTCCCCCAGGTTCAGCGTCAGCAGGCGCCGGGCGCTCGTCTCCTGCAGGCCGCGCGACAAGGCGGGGACCAGCAGGTTCGGGATCACCGAGGTGAACCACGAGCCCGGGCCGACCACCACCCAGTCGGCCTCGGCGATCGCCACCAGCGCCTCCGGGCAGGCCGGCGGATCGGCCGGGTCGAGCGCGACGTCCACCACATGCCCTTCGGTGGTCGCCACCTCGGCCTGGCCGCGGATCTCGGTGATCGCCTCGGGATGCGCCGGATCCAGCCCGAGCACCCGCGCGGTGATGTCCAGCGGGACCGCCGACATCGGCAGCACGCGCCCTTGCGCACCAAGGAGTCTGGCCACCCAGTCGAGTCCGTCGACGGCCTCTCCGAGCAGCTCCCACAGCGCCACGATCAGCAGGTTGCCGACCGCGTGGTCGTGCAGTTCGCCGTCGCTGCGGAACCGATGCTGCAGTACGTCGGCCCAGGTGCGGCCCCACTCGTCGTCGCGGCACAACGCGGCCAGCGCCATCCGCAGATCGCCCGGCGGCAGCACCCCGAGCTCTTGCCGCAGCCGGCCCGAAGAACCTCCGTTGTCAGCGACCGTGACGACAGCGGTCAGCTGGTCCGTCACCTGGCGCAGCGCGGACAGCGAGGCGGCCAGGCCGTGCCCGCCGCCCAGTGCGACGACTCGTGGAGGTCTCGTCACTCCCGCCCCAGATCCCGGTGCACTACCAACGTCGGTGACCCCTTCGCCCGCAGCCGTTTGGCGATCTCCTCGGCCATCGCGACGCTCCGGTGCTTCCCACCGGTGCAGCCGATCGCGACCGTGACGAACCGCTTGCCCTCGTTCAGATAACCGGTCCGCAGGGTGTCCAGCACGTCCACGTAGTTCTGCAGGAACTGCTGGGCCAGCAGATGACCGAGCACGAAGTCTGACACAGGTTTGTCCTGCCCGGTCATCGGGCGCAGATCGGGCTGCCAGTACGGGTTCGGCACGAACCGCATGTCGGCCACCACGTCGGCGTCCACCGGGATGCCGTACTTGAAACCGAACGACACCACGGTCGCCCGCAGCTCGGCGTTCTCCTCGTCACCGAAGCCGTTCACGATCTTCGCGGCGAGCTGGTGGATGTTCAGGTTCGAGGTGTCGATCACCATGTCGGCGCCGGCCCGGATGTCGCCGAGCAGCTCCCGCTCGCGCTGGATCCCGGTCAGCAGCCGGCCCTCGCCCTGCAGCGGGTGCGGCCGGCGGACGCTCTCCTGGCGCCGGACGATGACGTCGTCCGAGGCCTCCAGGAACAGCGTCACCGGCCGGTAGCCCTTTGTCCGCAGATCCTGGATCGCGGCGCCGAGCTCGTCGAAGAACATCCCGGTCCGCACGTCCACCACGATCGCCAGCCGCGGCGACGCCCCGGTGCCGACCACCTGCTCCACGATCGTGGTCAGGAACATCGGCGGCAGGTTGTCGACCACGAACCAGCCGAGATCCTCCAGCACGTCCGCGACCGAGCTCCGTCCCGCGCCGGACATGCCCGACACGATGATGAGGTTGCCGCTCGACTCGTCCATCAGTTCTCTGTTCTCCCCGTTCGATCCCCGTCGGGCGCGCCGGAAAGCTCCGGCACGTCATCGTCCAGTATCTCGCCGGTCGCGGTGTTGACCGACGGCGCCCGACCCGTGTCGGCCTGCGTTGCCGCGGAGTTCACCGCCAGGACGACGGACTCCGCTGTCCGGCGGCCGAAACCGGGCAGCTCGGCCACCTGGTCGATCGACGCCTGGCGCAGCTTCTTCAGCGAGCCGAAATGCTTCAGCAGCGTCTTGCGCCGTACGTCGCCGAGGCCCGGGACCTCGTCGAGCACGCTCTCCACCATCGACTTGGACCGGCGGTTGCGGTGGTGCGTGATCGCGAACCGGTGGGCCTCGTCGCGAAGGCGCTGCAGCAGGTACAGGCCTTCCGAAGTACGGGAGAAGATGACCGGGTCCTCGTCGTCGGGAAGCCAGACCTCCTCCAGCCGCTTGGCCAGACCGACGACCGGGATGTCGCCCAGGCCGAGCTCGTCCATCGCCTGCCGGGCCGCGGCGACCTGGGGCGGACCACCGTCGACCACGACCAGCCCCGGCGTGTAGGCGAACTTCTTCGCCCGGCCGGTCTCCGGATCGACCAGGTACGCCGTCGGGTCCTCGCCCGCGGGGATGTCGGCGCGGTCCTCCAGCATCCGCTTGAACCGCCGGGTCAGCACCTCCGCGATCGAGGCGACGTCGTTCTGCCCGTCGACGCCCTTGATCACGAACCGCCGGTACTCGCTCTTGCGCGGCAGGCCGTCCTCGAAGACCACCATCGAGGCGACCACCTCGGTGCCCTGCAGGTTCGAGACGTCGTAGCACTCCATCCGCAACGGCGCCTCGGGCAGGTCGAGCGCGGCCTGGATCTCCTCCAGCGCGAGGTTGCGGGTGGTCAGATCGCTGGCCCGCTTGGTCTTGTGCATTGTCAGCGTCTGCAGCGCGTTGCGCTCGACGGTCGCCATCAGGTCCTTCTTGTCGCCGCGCTGCGGGACCCGGATCGCGACCCGCGAACCACGCAGCTCCGACAGCCACTCGATCAGCGCCGCCTCCCCCGCGGGCAGCCTCGGCACCAGGATCTCCCGCGGGATGGCATCGGAGGTCTCACCGGCGTAGGTCTGCTGGATGAACCGCTCGACCAGGTCGGCCGTGGTCGCGTCGCCGTCCGCCTTGTCGGCGATCCAGCCGCGCTGACCGCGGATCCGGCCGCCGCGCACATAAAAGATCTGGACCGCGACCTCCAGCGGGTCCTCCGACAACGCGATCACGTCGGTGTCGGTGCCGTCGCCGAGAACCACCGCGTTCTTCGCCAGGGCCTTGTCCAGCGCACTCAGGTCGTCGCGGATCTTGGCGGCCTTCTCGTACTCGAGCTCGGCGGCGGCCGCCCGCATCTCCTTCTCCAGCCGGCGCACGTACGTCGAGGTCTGGCCGGACAGGAACGCGGAGAAGTCCTCGACGATCTTGAGGTGCTCCTCCTGGCTGACCTGGCCGGTGCAGGGCGCGGCGCACTTGCCGATGTAGCCGAGCAGGCAGGGACGGCCGATCTGGCGGTGCCGGTTGAACACCCCCTTGCTGCACGACCGCATCGGGAACACCCGGAGCAGCAGGTCGACGGTCTCGCGGATCGCCCAGGCGTGGCTGTACGGGCCGAAGTACCGGACGCCCTTCTTCTTCGGGCCGCGGCCGACCATCACCCGCGGGTACTCCTCGTTGAGGGTGATCGCCAGCCACGGGTACGACTTGTCGTCGCGGTACTTCACGTTGAAGCGCGGGTCGTACTCCTTGATCCAGGAGTACTCCAGTTGCAGCGACTCGACCTCGTTGGCCACCACGGTCCAGTCGACCTTGGCCGCGGTGGTGACCATCGTCTGGGTCCGCGGGTGCAGATTGACCAGATCCTGGAAGTACGACGACAGCCGGGCGCGCAGGTTCTTCGCCTTGCCGACGTAGATCACCCGGCCGCCGGCGTCGCTGAAGCGGTACACCCCGGGCGAATCGGGTATGGACCCCGGAGCCGGTCGGTAGGAGGAAGGATCAGCCACCTGAACACCCTAGTTCGCCGTACCGACAAGCCCGTCCGGGCCAGGGCTGGTTCCGGCAAAAGTCTCAATGGGTGCTTCAATGACACACTTGAAGGCATGGATGATCTCGAGATCGGCCGGCGACTGGCGGCCACGTTTCCCGGTGTCAACGTGCTGGTGGCGAACGGCGACAGCTTCTTCATCTACGACCCGGACCGCGACCTGCCCCCGCAACGGCAGATGCCTTTCCTCACCATCGTCACCTCGGACAGCTACGACAAGGACTCCCAACTGGATCGCCCGGGGGTCTACCGGCTCAACGTCGGCCTGACCAAGACCACCTACACCTCTTTGTTCGGCGATGCCGCTGCCGAGTGGGACTACGCGGCGATCGACACGGTGATGCCGCATCCGGTGTACGCGCCGCAGTACTGGGTCTGTGTGCTGAATCCGTCCGAAGCCACGTTGGGCGAGATCGGCCCACTCCTGACGGAGGCCTACGACTTCGCCGTTCGCAAGTACACGAACCAGCGGCAGCGCCACGACTCCTGACTTTGCGATCCGGCGAAGGTTCTGTTGCGGCTCGGCACACAGCGCAGGTCTGAGCGTCCGCGGGATGGTCGCTGTCCGTAGCTTGACCCTCAGGTTGACGTTCAGGATCCGGAGCGTGCGGCGGCCAGCCCACGCTGACCCGAGGGAGTGTTGCGCCTAGTGACCACACGCCGCCGGTTTGCCATCGGTACCGCCGCAGCAGCCGCGCTCGCTCTCGTCGTCACCACTCCGGTCAGCCAAGCGCGGGACATGGACCCGGCCTCGGCCGACGTCTGGATCCGCGGCGCCGGGAGTCCCACCGCGATCCCCGGCACCTACCTCGTCGTGCTCACCGGGGAACAGTCCGCCGCGGCGACCCGCGTCACCACCCGCAGCCTGGCGAAGTCGTACGACGCGACGGTGCGCAGGCAGTTCAGCGCCTCGATCCAGGGGTTCTCGGCAAGCATGACCGAGGAGAAGGCCAAGGAGATGGCGGCCGATCCCCGGGTCGCGTTCGTCCAGCAGAACCAGAGGATCACCGCGAATCAGGACAACCCGCCCTGGGGTCTGGATCGGACCGACCAGCGTGATTTGCCGCTGAACCAGAAGTTCGAGCCTACGGCGACGGCCGAGAACGTCAGCGTCTACGTGATCGACACCGGCATCTACCCGACCCACCAGGAATTCGCGGATCGGGCGACGGTTGGCACCGACACCATCGGCGACGGGCAGAACGGGATCGACTGCATGGGGCACGGCAGTCATGTGGCCGGGACCGTTGCGGGTACGACCGTCGGTCTGGCCAAGGCGGCGAAGATCTTCGGGGTCCGGGTGCTCGACTGCGCCGGGTCGGGATCGTCGGAGTCTGTTGTCGGCGGCATCGAGTGGGTGACGGCCAACGCGAAGAAGCCGGCGGTCGCGAACATGAGCTTGGGTGGTGGGGCTGACGAGGCTCTGGACACTGCTCTGCGCGCCTCGGTCGCGTCCGGAGTCAGTTATGCCGTTGCTGCTGGCAATGAAAGCTTCGACGCCTGCAACGGGTCGCCGGCCAAGGAGCCGGTGGCGATCACGGTGGGGGCCACCGACGAGCACGACGTTCGGGCGAACTTCTCCAACTGGGGACGGTGCGTTGACCTGTTCGCGCCCGGGGTGGACGTCGAGTCGGTCGCCATCGGCGGCACGGACGCGAAGGCCAGGATGAGTGGGACGTCGATGGCGGCACCGCATGTCGCTGGGGTGATCGCGCTTTATCTGAGCGAGCATCCGGAGGCGAAGCCGGCCGAGGTGACTGCCGCGCTGCTTGATGCTTCGACGTTGGACAAGGTGACCAACCTTGGGACGGACTCGCCGAACAAACTCTTGTTCGGCGGCGAGACCGACCCGGTCACTCCCACGCCCACCCCGAGCCCGACCCCCAGCCCGAGCCCGACGCCCAGCACGCCCACCCCGAGCCGCCGTTGAGGATGTCCGCGGTGAGGCCCGGCCCCGTGGGCCGGGCCTCACGTCTGGTCAGGCCGAGCCGACGATGTTTCCGCCCTGCACGGTCACGGTGACCGCCGCGAGGGGCGAGGTCGCCGGGCCCCCGAGGACGCTGCCGTCGGTGGCGCTGAACTTGCTGCCGTGGCACGGGCAGTTGATGGTGTTGTTCTCGATCGTCCGAACGATGCAGCCCGCGTGCGTACAGACCGCGGTGAAGCCCTTGAACTCACCGGCGGTCGGCTGAGTGACCACCACCTTGTCGAAGACCTTCCCGCCTCCGACGGGCACGTCCGCCACCGCTCCGATCACCGGTCCGCCGCTGCTCGGCGTACCGGCGGACGACGGAGCCGAGGACGGCGCCGAGGTGGGAGTCGTGCCGGGCGCGGAACTGGACCCCGAGGCCGATGGCGTGCCGCCGGCCTCGTCGCCGCCACCGCACGCGGCGAGCAACGGCACGCTGACGCCCGCGAGACCGGCGACCGCGGCACCGCGGAGCACCGCCCGCCGGTCACGCAAGGTGTCGATCGCCCGGGCGAGTTCTGCCGTTTTGTCGTCGCTCATGAATCTGGACCTCCAAGAGCCTGCAGGGGAAATAGTTGAACGCTCTGCTATCTGTTTTGTACCCGACGCGGCCAAATCCGGCCATACCTGGACAAACGACCGGATCACGTGAACGGTTCAGTCGCCTGCACAAGTTCTCAGCCGGTGGTCCGGCTGACCAGTCCGACCGCCGCGCCGTCAGCAGCACACCGCCGGTCAACGCGCCGGTCAACGCGATCAGCAGGGCCGCCGCACGGGCGATCGCCGCAACGATGTGGGTAATTCAGCGCACGCCCGCAGCACGGAACCAGGCGGATGCCGCGTCGGTGATCGCGAGCCCGGCGTCACCGTTCGTGAACACCACGAGGGCCTCACCGGCCGATGGCGTGACCAGTACCAGGTGCTTGAAGCCGGGGTTGTCGCCGTTCTGCCAGAGCACCTGCTGCCCGTCGGAGCGGGACCACCATCCCCAACCAAGGGTCCGTCCGCCCTCGCGCCCTTCGGAGTACGGGCGCGTCATCGACTCCCGTACTGCGGCTGCCGCGTCGCCCCAGAACGTGCTCGTCACGAAGCGGACGTAGTCGTCCAGGCAGGTATCCAGGTTGCCGTAAGCACCGAGCTTGACCCGCGGCACAGCAGGCAGCGGATTCCCCGCCGGGTCGTGCGCGACGGCTCGGTCCGGGTCCGGGTGGTCCACAAACGAACTGCGCGTCATTCCCAGCCGGCGCAGCAGACCCTCCAACTCAGCAAGGACTTGAGGAGCGCCACGGCGGTTCTGCAAAGCCTTGAGGAGGAGCTGGAATCCCTCGCCGGAATAGCCGAACGTCTCCCCCGGCGTCGCGTCCAGGCGAAGGAGCGAGCCGTCCGGGCGCCAGTTCGGGAAGCCGGTGTGGTGGGACAGCACCATCGCCGGAGTGAGCAACCGCAGGCGGGGGTCGGGTGCCGCACCGAACTCGGCGAAGTCGACCTGGGCAGCGAGAGGCTCTTCCAGCTCCAGATCTCCCGCCGCGGCAAGTTCCAGGACATACCGCGCGAAGAACGGTTTGGTCAACGACGCGGCGTCGAAAGTCGTTGCCTCGGACACGCTTGTGGAGCCGCTGGAGACTCCCAGGCAGACCTTCTCCTGAGCGCGCCCCTGATCGGTCAGGAACGCCACGGCAGCACCGGGCGCTCCTGACCGACGCCAGGAATCTTCCAGCCGGCCGAGGCCGGCTGGACTCCTGCCGGCTATCCGGCCGCTCGCTTTGCTACGACCTTCTTGGCCGGAGCCTTCTTCGCGGCGGCGGTCTTCTTCACCGGCGCCTTCTTGGCGGCGGCCTTCTTCACCACCACACCGTTCTTCGCCGCAGCGCGGGTCGTCGTACCGGTGGACGACTTCGCCGCGGCGGCGAGCTTCTTCGCGCTCGGCTTGGCCGCGCGGCCGTGCAGGATCTCGGCGAGGAACTCGCCGGTGTACGACCCCGGATTCGCCGCGACCTCCTCCGGCGTGCCCTCCGCGACCAGCGTGCCACCGCGGCGGCCGCCGTCGGGGCCGAGGTCGACGATCCAGTCGGCGGTCTTGATCACGTCGAGGTTGTGCTCGATCACCAGCACCGAGTTGCCCTTGTCCACCAGGCTGCCGAGCACGCCCAGCAGCTTGCGGATGTCCTCGAAGTGCAGACCTGTGGTCGGCTCGTCCAGCACGTACACCGTGCGCCCGGTCGACCGCTTCTGCAGCTCCGACGCCAGCTTGACCCGCTGCGCCTCACCACCGGACAGCGTCGGCGCGGGCTGGCCGAGCCGGACATACCCGAGCCCGACCTCGTTCAGCGTGGTCAGGTGCCGGGAGATCGCCGGGATCGCCGCGAAGAACTCCGCGGCCTCCTCGATCGGCATGTCCAGGATGTCCGCGACCGTCTTGCCCTTGTAGTGCACCTCGAGCGTCTCCCGGTTGTACCGGGCGCCGTGGCAGACCTCGCAGGGGACGTAGACGTCCGGCAGGAAGTTCATCTCGATCTTCAGCGTGCCGTCACCCGAGCAGGCCTCGCAGCGGCCGCCCTTGACGTTGAAGGAGAACCGGCCCTGCTGGTACCCGCGGACCTTCGCCTCCGGCGTCTCCGCGAACAGCTTGCGGACGTGGTCCCACACTCCTGTGTACGTCGCCGGGTTCGACCTCGGTGTCCGGCCGATCGGTGACTGGTCGACGTGGATCACCTTGTCGACCAGTTCCATCCCGGAGATCTTCGTGTGCCGGCCGGGAATCGTCCGGGCGCCGTAGATCTGCCGCGCGAGCGACGTGTAGAGGATGTCGTTCACCAGCGTCGACTTGCCCGAGCCCGAGACCCCGGTGACGGCGACGAAGACCCCGAGCGGGATCGTCACGTCGATGTCCTTGAGGTTGTGCTCGCGCGCGCCGAACACCTTCAGCTCGCGGCCCTCCGTCAGCGGCCGCCGGACCGGCGGGATCGGGATCTCCCGACGGCCCGAGATGTACGCGCCGGTGATCGAGTCCGGGTGGTTGCGCAGGTCCTCGACCGTGCCGGAGACGACCACCTGGCCGCCGTGCTCGCCCGCGCCCGGGCCGATGTCGACCACCCAGTCGGCGTGGTCGATGGTGTCCTCGTCGTGCTCGACGACGATCAGTGTGTTGCCCAGGTTCTTCAGCCGGACCAGGGTGTCGATCAGCCGCCGGTTGTCCCGCTGGTGCAGACCGATCGACGGCTCGTCCAGCACGTAGAGCACGCCGACCAGGCCGGAGCCGATCTGGGTGGCGAGCCGGATCCGCTGCGCCTCGCCGCCGGACAGCGAGCCCGCCGGCCGGTTCAGTGCCAGGTAGTCCAGGCCGACGTCGAGCAGGAACTGCAGCCGCTCGCCGATCTCCTTGACCACCCGCTCGGCGATCTGCTTCTCCCGCGGCGACAGCTCCATGTCGGCGAGGAACGCGTGCACCTCGTCGATCGACATGGCGCCGATCTCGGCGATGTTCTTGCCGCCCATCGTGACCGCGAGCGAGATCGGCTTCAGCCGGGCGCCGTTGCAGGCCAGGCAGGGCACCTCGCGCATGTACCCTTCGAAGCGCTCCCGGCTGGTGTCGCTGGCCGCCTCGGCGTGCCGGCGCTCGACGTACGGGATGACGCCTTCGAAGGTGGTGTAGTACGACCGCTCGCGGCCGTAGCGGTTCTTGTACGAGACGTGGACCTGCTTGTCGTGCCCGGTCAGCAGCGACTTCTTCGCCTTGGCCGGGAGCTCCCCGAACGGCGTGCTGGTCTTGATCTTCAGGTCGTTGGCCAGCGCGCCGAGCAGCCGCTCGAAGTACTGCGAGACGTTGGCTCCCGACCACGGCTGGATCGCGCCCTCGTCGAGCGACTTCGACGGGTCCGGGACCAGCAGTTCGGGGTCGACCTCCATCCGGGTGCCGAGCCCGGAGCAAACCGGGCAGGCGCCGTACGGCGAGTTGAACGAGAACGAGCGCGGCTCCAGTTCGTCGATCGCCAGCGGGTGGTCGTTCGGGCAGGCGAGCTTCTCGGAGAACCGGCGCTCGCGGTGCGCGTCGTCCTCCGGCAGGTCGACGAAGTCGAGCGTGACGATGCCACCGGACAGGCCGAGCGCGGTCTCCACCGAGTCGGTCAGCCGCTGCTTCGCGGAACCCTTGACCGCGAGCCGGTCGACCACCACGTCGATGGTGTGCTTCTTCTGCTTGTCCAGCTTCGGCGGCTCGGTCAGCTGGATCGTCTCGCCGTCCACCCGTGCCCGCGAGAAGCCCTGGCCGGTGAGCTGGCGGAAGAGGTCGAGGTACTCCCCCTTGCGGCCGCGGATCACCGGCGCGAGCACCTGGAAGCGGGTGCCCTCGTCCAGATCGAGGACGCGGTCGACGATCTGCTGCGGGGTCTGCCGGCTGATCGCCTCGCCGCACTCGGGACAGTGCGGCCGGCCCGCGCGGGCGAACAGCAGCCGGAGATAGTCGTAGACCTCGGTGATCGTGCCGACGGTCGAGCGCGGGTTCTTCGAGGTGGACTTCTGGTCGATCGAGACGGCCGGCGACAGGCCCTCGATGAAGTCCACGTCCGGTTTGTCCATCTGACCGAGGAACTGCCGGGCGTACGCCGAGAGCGACTCGACGTAGCGCCGCTGGCCCTCGGCGAAGATCGTGTCGAAGGCCAGGCTGGACTTGCCGGACCCGGACAGTCCGGTGAAGACGATCATGGCGTCGCGCGGCAGGTCGAGCGAGACGTCCTTCAGGTTGTGCTCACGCGCTCCACGCACGATCAGACGGTCAGACACAAGCTCACTCTCAGCCGTTCTCGAGGGTTTCGTGGCCGTCCGGGTGCCCACTCAGGGGCCTCCGGACACGCTCTGGGGACATGCCCGATCATGCTAACGAGGCCTTCCGACAAAAACTTCCGCAGCACGTCGCCGGGATCCCCCGCCGGGTCGTTGCGGCCTCTTCGAAAGCATATTCGATACTGTCAGACCATGGTCGCACCCGAGGCAACGACCCGGCTGATCGCGGAGTTGGCGTCCGCTCACCGGCGACTTCTGGACACCGTCGCCCGGCTGACGGACGACGCCGTACCGCGCCCGTCGCTGCTGCCCGGCTGGACCGTCGGGCACGTGCTGAGCCACCTCGCCCGGAACGCCGACGCCCTGGTCAATCTGTGTGACTGGGCTCTCACCGGAGTCCGCAAGCCGATGTATGTCTCGGTGGAGGCGCGGGAGGCCGACATCGAGGAAGGCGCGGCACGACCCCTCGCAGAACACGTGGACGACATCGCCGCGGCGGAGGCCCGGCTGCTGGAGCGGTTCGAGGACCTCCCGGCCGAGGCGTGGCAAGCGGAGGTGGCCTGGCCGAGCGGAACCACCCGTACTGCGGACCAGATCGTCACCGCCCGGCTCAACGAGCTTGAGGTGCACCACGTCGACCTGGGCCTCGGGTACACCTTCGACGACGTGCCGCCCGAGACCCGCGACGTGCTGCTCACCTACGTGACCAGCAGGTGGCCGGCGGACTTCCAAGTCGTACTGCGAAGCTCGGACTCGGCCTGGTCGTCGCCAGACCGTCCGGGCGATGCAAGGATCATCACTGGCGGTAGTGCTGCACTCCTCAGCTGGGTGCTTGGGCGCAGCGACGGGAGCACGCTCACGGGAGACGTGCCCACACCACCGGCTTGGGGATAGAGGAGACGGCATGACGGAGTATCACGGCAACGTCCACGTCGGCGGGCCGGCGCAGACGCACGAGCTGGCCAAGCTGATGATCAGCAAGGTCGCCGTGGGGCCGATGGACAATAACGCCTATCTGCTGCGCTGCCGCCAGACCGACCAGCAGGTGCTGATCGACGCCGCGAACGACGTCGGCACCCTGCTGAGCCTGATCGGCTCGGGCGGGATCGGCCGCGTCATCACCACCCACCAGCACGGTGACCACTGGCAGGCGCTCGCCGAGGTCGTCGCCCGGACCGGCGCGACCACGGTCGCCGGCCGCGACGACGCCGAGGGCATCCCGGTCCCCACCGACGAGCCGGTCGGCGACGGCGACACGATCCGCTTCGGCGAGATCACCCTCGAGGTGATCCAGTTGGTCGGCCACACCCCTGGCTCGATCGCCCTCCTGTACGACGACCCGACCGGCCCGCCGCACCTGTTCACCGGCGACTCCCTGTTCCCCGGCGGCGTCGGCAACACCCGCGGCGACAAGAAGAACTTCGAGTCCCTCCTGCACGACGTGGAGACCAAGCTCTTCGACCGGCTCCCCGACGAGACCTGGGTCTATCCCGGCCACGGCGCGGACACCACGCTCGGCACCGAGCGCCCGGCCCTCCCCGAGTGGCGCGCCCGCGGCTGGTAGTCCGCGGCAAGGAAGTCATCGTCGAGCCGGCTCATCCCAGCCGGATCACCCCGTTGCTGATGGCGGCGTACGGGCTGACCGAGCGGGAGCAGGAGGTCACGCGCCTGGTCCTGCATGGAACTCGACCACCTACATCGCCGGGCGCCTGTTCGTCTCGGCGAACACGGTTGCAGCAGCAACACCTGAAGAGCGTGTTCGACAAGACCGGCGTCCGCAGCCGTCGCGACCTGGTCGGCAAGATCTTCTTCGCCCACTACGAACCGCGCGTCCGCGACAACGAACACCGCGCGGCAGAGGGCCAACCTCTCCGTGGCGGTCCGGTCAGTCGGACAGCTCGGTAGGCACCGCGATCACATCGACGAGGGCGTCGTTGCGGATGGCGGTGATCTCCGTGCGGCGGCCGATGGCGTCGGAGAAGAGTTGGCGCTGGAGGGACTGCGCGTCGCGGAGCGGGGTGCCGTCGACGGCCAGGACCAGATCGCCGGCGCGGAGGCCGGCGTCGGCGGCGGGGCTGTCGGGGATGACCTCCACCACCCGCAGCGCGCGGCGCTGATCGAAGCGTTCGGCCAACTGAGGGCGCAGCGGTGCCGGCGTAGTCGCCAGGCCTAGGTAGGCGCGGCGAACCCGGCCGTCGTGGAGCAGGGAGTAGATGATCCGGCGGGTGGTCGGATTCATCGGCACCGCCAGGCCCAGACCGATCCCCGCGACGGCGGTGTTGATGCCGATCACCCGGCCGTTGCCGTCGGCAAGTGCTCCGCCGGAGTTGCCGGGATTCAGCGCCGCGTCGGTCTGGATGACGTCCTCGATGATCCTGCTGGCCGACCCCGACCGGACCGGCAGCGAGCGACCCAGAGCGCTGACGACGCCTGCCGTCACGCTGCCTGCCAAGCCCAGCGGATTGCCCACGGCAACCACCAGGTTCCCCACCTTCAGCCGGTCCGCGTCGCCGTACTCCGGCGGATCCGGGATCGCCCGGTCGGCCCGCAGTACGGCCAGGTCCGACAGCCGGTCGACGCCGGCCACCCGTGCCTGCGCCGTCGTCCCGTCGGCGAACTCGGCGGTCGCGGTGGTGCCGTCGCCGACCACGTGCGCGTTCGTCAGCAGATGCCCGTCCCCGGTGAGCACCACGGCCGAGCCGGACGAGTCGCCGCGCCGGCCTGTGATCCGCAGGCTCGCGACCCGCGGGATCAGCATCTCCGCCACTCCCGAGACCACCCGGGAGTAGGCATCCAGTACGTCGTCGTCCATCATCCTGCCGCCTCCTGATTACATCATTACAGCGCAATCAAGGACAGGGAGCTGCTTAGGCTCATTAACTTTAGTTATAGTGGCTCACATGACCACACGCACCCCTCGGGAACGGTACCGCGAGCAGACCCGGGACGAGATCAAGGACCTCGCCCTGGCCCAACTCGCCGAGGGCGGCGTCTCCTCGATCGCGCTGACCCGGATCGCCAAGGAACTCGGCCTGTCCGGCCCCGCTCTCTACCGGTACTTCGCCGGCCGCGACGACCTGGTCCACGCCCTGATCCGCGACGCGTACGACGACCTCGCCACCGCGATCGAGCAGGCCGCGACCTCCGAAGCGGCCGGGCGCGCGCGGCTCGTAGTACTGGCTGAGTCGTTCCGGGGCTGGGCGCGCAAGGCGCCACATCGCTACCTGCTGATCGCCGGCGCTCCCCTGCCCGGCTACGAAGCGCCGGCCGACACCGTCGAGCGGGCCCGCGCCGCACTCGGGCCGTTCCTCGCGGTCTTCGCCGACGGCGAGCCCGGTCCGGCGTTGAAGCCGCTGGTCAAACAACTGACCGCCTGGGCCAAGGACGACGAACAGGTCCGCGCCTGGGTCACCGGCTACCTCGACGGAAAACCGGCGATCACCGTCTGCGGCACCGCGCTCGCCGGCGCCATCACCGCGTGGACCCGCCTGCACGGCGTCATCAGCCTCGAGGTCGAGGGCCAGTTCCAGGGCATGGGCTTCGACCCCGGAACGCTGCTGACCGCCGAGACCACCACCCTCGCGGACGCCTTCGCGTTGGCCTGATCCCGAAGGGCTAACGCAAGAGGGGCACCGAGTGAATCGGTGCCCCTCTCAGCTGTCGGGCTGGCGAGATTTGAACTCGCGATCTCTTGTCCCCCAGACAAGCGCCTTACCAGGCTAGGCCACAGCCCGAGACCCGCTCCAAGAAGCGAGCGGGATTACCTTACCCCATTCCAGGACCTGTTCTGACCAAGGGCTCAGGGCAACAGCAGGGGTACCGCGGTCACCGTTTGGCTTTCTTGATCCGCGGCCGGATCTGGACGTGCACCGGGCTGCCGACGAAGCCGAAGTCCTCCCGCAGCCGCCGCTCGATGAACCGCTGGTACGACGGCTCGAACGCGCCCGAGGTGAAGATCGCGAAGGTCGGCGGCATCGTGGTCGCCTGGGTGCCGAACAGGATCTTCGGCTGCTTGCCACTGCGCACCGGGTGCGGGTGCGCCGCGACCAGCCGGCCGAGGAACGCGTTCAACTGGCCGGTCGGGACACGGGTCTGCCAGCCGTCCAGGGCCGCCTCGATGGCCGGCACCAGTTTCTCCATGTGCCGCCCGGTCAGCGCGCTGATGTTCACTCGCGGCGCCCAGCGGAACTGGACCAGGTCGCGGTCGATCTCGCGCTCCAGGTAGTAGCGCCGGTCTTCGTCGACCATGTCCCACTTGTTGTAGGCGATGACGAGGGCCTTGCCGGCCTCCTCGACCGTGTTCATGATCCGCAGGTCCTGCTCGGTCATCGGCTCGGACGCGTCGATCACCACCACGACCACCTCGGCGCGCTCGATCGCGCTGTTGGTGCGGAGGCTGGCGTAGTACTCGTGGCCCTGGACGTTCTTCACCTTGCGCCGGATGCCGGCGGTGTCGATGAAACGCCACTGCTTGCCGCCGAGGATGATCTCCTCGTCGACCGGGTCGACGGTGGTGCCGGAGACGTCGCTGACGACGACCCGGTCCTCCTTGGCGACCTTGTTCAGCAGCGAGGACTTGCCGACGTTCGGCTTGCCGACGATCGCGACCCGGCGCGGGCCGCCGGTCTCGGCGTCGCGCTCGGGCGGCGCCTCCGGCAGCGCGGCCAGGACGGCGTCCAGCATGTCGCCGGTGCCGCGGCCGTGCATCGCGGAGATCGGGAACGGCTCACCGATGCCCAGGCTCCACAGGTTCATCGCCTCGGACTCGACCCGCTGGTCGTCCACCTTGTTCGCGGCCAGCACGACCGGCTTGCCGGACTTGCGCAGCACCCGCACCACGGCCTCGTCGGCGTCGGTGATCCCGACGGTGGCGTCCACCACGAAGAGCACCGCGTCCGCGGCGTTGATTGCGACCTCGGCCTGCGCGGCGACCAGCGCGGCCATGCCGACGGCGTCGGGGTCCCAGCCGCCGGTGTCGACGACGGTGAAGCCGCGCCCGGCCCAGTTGGCGTCGTACGAGACGCGGTCGCGGGTGACGCCGGGGGTGTCCTCGACGACGGCCTCGCGGCGGCCGATGATGCGGTTCACCAGGGTCGACTTGCCGACGTTCGGCCGGCCGACGATCGCGAGCACGGGCAGCGGGCCGGTGTCCTCGCGGTCGTGGGAAGGTTCGGCGAACTCGTCGCCGTAGCCGGTGGGCAGGTCACTCATCAGGATCCTTCTGGTCTGGCACGCCCGGAAGGGGGTGGCCGGTGGCTTCGACGGCCGCCTGCACGTGAGCCCGCAGTACGTCGCCGATCTGGTCGGCAACCGCGCGTACGTCCACGTGCCTCCGGGGAAAGGATACGCGGTCCACCGTGAACGTCTCGCCATACACCACGTCCACCCGGCTCCCGCGCGGGGGATAGTGCTCCACGTCTCCCCCGGGCAGCCGGGTCCCGAGCAGCGCGACCGGGAGGATCGGAGCACCGGTCACCATCGCCAGGTAGGCGACCCCGGTCCGGACCTTGCGGAAGTCCCCCGGCCCCCGGGTTCCCTCCGGGTAGACGCTCAGTACGTTGCCGTCGCGGAGCACCTTGATCGCCTTGCGCACAGCCAGTACGTCGTACGTCGTACGGTCGACGGGGATCTGACCGGCCAGGTGCAGGATCTTTCCCTGCAAGCCCACGAACGCCTCGATCTTGCCGAGTTGGTGGAGCATGCGCGGCGCGGTGGACCCCAGCAGCGGCCCGTCGAGCAGACCCAGGTGATTGGGGGCCAGCAGCACCGGACCGGTGAGGGGGAACCGGCTCTGGTGGTGGATCGTCAGGTCGTAGCGCCACCGGATGTAAGGCGCCACCAGGTGCCGCAGCGCCCCGCCGAGCCGGTGTGGAAGCGGCGGAAGGTCGTCGGTGCGGGGCAACTCGTGCTGCCCGGTCATTTCGTCAGCCGTCATGACTCCTGGTCGCCGGAGTCCATATCGGCGGCCTCGGCCTCCTTCGCGAGTCGGCAAATCACGTCGATGACCTCCTCCAGGGACAGGTAGGTGGAATCGATGGTGACCGCGCCGTCCGAAGCGACCAGGAACTGCGCGACCGTGGAGTCGTCCGCGTCCCGGCGGACGATCTGGTCGCGAAGCTGCTCGGAAGTGACCGCGCCGTCGCTCAACTCGGCCTTGCGGCGAGCCATCCGGGCGTCCTGGTCGGCGATCAGGACCACCTTCAGCTCCGCGTCGGTGGCCACCACGGTGGCGATGTCACGGCCCTCGACGACCATGCCGCCGGACGGCTTGGCGGCGGCGATCAGGGCCTGCTGGCGGCGGATCAGCTCCGCCCGGACGGCGAGGTTGGTGGCGGCGATCCGGCTCACGCCGGCGCTGATCCGCGGGTCCCGGATCGCCTCGGTGACATCGGTCCCGTCGGCGACCACGACCTGGTGCCGCGGGTCGGTGGAGATCTCCAGCCGCAGCTCCCGGGCCCGGGTGGCGGCCGCCTCGGCGTCGTCGGCGTCGATGCCGCTCTCGAGCACCGACCAGGCGACCGCGCGGTACATCGCTCCCGTGTCCAAGTACTGCAGTCCCAGCCTGGTGGCGACTCCGCGGGCGGTGCTCGACTTGCCAGACCCGCTCGGGCCGTCAACAGCGATGATCATGAGCCGAAGGTTACCGGTGCACCGAGGGCACCGGCGCACGGTGGCTACCGGTGCACGGCCCAACCACGCTCGGTCAGTACCCGGACCAGCTGATCCACCGACGCCGGCTTGACCGACAGTTCGACCTCACCGACCGGGCGGCCGGGGCTGTGGTCGATCCGCAGGTCCTCGACGTTGGCGCCGGACTCGGCCGCGTCCGCGAACAACCGGGCCAGCTGGCCGGGCCGGTCCGGGATCGTGACCATGATCGGAACGAGCTCGATGTGCGGGGTGCCGTGCTTGCCGGGCACCCGGACCGCGCCGGATACGCCGCGGTTCAGCACGGCGGTGACCTCGTCGGTCGCCTCTTCCTTGCCGAGGGCAATCAACAGCCGGTCCAGCTCGTCCCGGATCTGCTCCAGCAGCCCGCTCAATGCCGGTGAGTTGGCGGAAACGATCTGGGTCCACAGCCCGGGATCGCCGGCGGCGATCCGGGTCACGTCGCGAACGCCCTGGCCGGACAGCTCCAGGTGCGCGGCCGGCGCGTCGACGAGAGTGCCCGCGGCGAGCGACGACATCAACTGCGGCAGATGCGAGACGCGGGCGACGGCGAGGTCGTGATCGGTCGCGGACAGTTCGACCGTCCGCGCACCGCACGCTTCCGCGAGCCGGCGGACCAGGTCGGCGGCCGCCGGATCACTTGTCCCGTGCGGGGTGATCGCCCAGGTCGCGCCGTCGAACAGGTCCGCCCGGCCCGCGAGTGGGCCGTTCCGCTCGGAACCGGCCATCGGGTGGCCGCCGACGTACCGGGCCAGATCGCCGGAACGGCCGCTCGCGTCGAGCAGAACCTTCGCGTCCGCCAGCGGCTTGCCCTTCACGCTGGCCGCGTCGGTCACGATCGCGTCGGTCTGCTCGAGTTGCTCGGCGATCACGGCGCCGACGTGGTCCGGCGGGACCGCCACCACCACCAACTGCGGCTCGATCTGGACCAGCCGGGACCCGGCGCCGATCCGCTCGGCCATCAGCGCGCTGTCCGGATCGGCGTCCACCAGTTCGACCACCACGCCCAGCCGTCCGAGCGCGAGGCCGATCGAGGTACCGATCAGGCCGGTGCCGACGATCCGGACCGGGCCGCGGAGCTCCGTCATTGGGCGCCCGTCAGGTCGGGGCGCAGGCTGACGGCACCGTGCAGGTAGACGTGCTGGATCTTCTCCCGCGAGCGGGGCGTCTCCGCGTGCACCATCATCCGGACCACCCGCGGCAGCGCGTGCGGTACGTCGATCTCCTGCATGCACATCAGCGGCACGTCGGTCAGCCCGATCTGCCGGCCCGCCACCGCGGGGAACTCCGAGTGCAGGTCCGGCGTGACGGTGAACAGGATGCTGATCAGGTCCTCGGAGCCCAGGTCGTTCGCCTCCAAGACCGCTCGGACCAGCTCCGCGGACCGCTCGAGCAGATGCTCGCGCTCGTCCGCCTCGAGCTGGGTGGCACCCCGGATCGCCCGTACCGCCACAGTGCCTGCCTCCTCGTTCGCCGATGATCAACAGTCCAACACTAGGCCAGGTCGGCCAGCCCGTGGACAAGCGTCTCGGAATCGGCTCCGTGCGTGCTGCTACGACGTCTGCCGCTGGGCTTCGGCGGCGTCGACGGTCTGCTCCAGGAGAAGGGAGATCGTCATCGGGCCGACGCCGCCGGGGACCGGCGTGATCAGGCCGGCGACCTGGGACGCCTCCTCGAAGTGCACGTCGCCGACGTTGCCTTCGTTGTAGCCGGCATCGATCACGACGGCGCCGGGCTTGAGCCAGCCGCCCCGGACGAAGTTCGCCTTGCCGACGGCGGCCACCACGATGTCGGCGGTCCGGACGATGTCGGCCAGGTCCTTGGTCCTGGAGTGGGTGTAGGTGACGGTCGCGTTCGATGCCAGCAGCAACATCCCGACCGGCTTGCCGAGGATCGGGCTGCGGCCGATCACGACCGCGTGCGCACCCTCCAGCGGTACGTCGTACGCCTCGAGCAGGCGGAGGATGCCGCCGGGGGTGCAGGAGCGGAACCCGGGCTCGCCGAACGCCATCGCGGCGAAGGCGTGCATGGTGACGCCGTCGACGTCCTTGCCCGGCGCGATCGCCTCGAACGCGGCCCGCTCGTCGATCTGGCTCGGCACCGGATGCTGCAGCAGGATGCCGTGCACGGTCGGGTCCTCGGACAGCTTGGTCAGTTCGGCGACGAGTTCCTCGGTGCTGGTCTCGGCAGGCAGCACGACGCTGAGCGAGCCGATGCCCGCCTTCTTGCTCCGGTTCTGCTTCATCCGGACGTACGTCGCCGAGGCCGGGTCATCCCCCACCAGCACGGTCGCCAGGCACGGCTGCACGCCGGTCTCGTCCTGCAGCTTCTTGGCCCGCTCGGCCGCCTTCGCCACCATCTCCGCGGCCAGGTCGGTGCCGACCATCAGGCGGGCGGCGTCGCGCTGGACGGGCTTGGTGGTCTCCGGGTCGGAGAAGCTGAGGGTGTGGTTGGCGTTCGTCATGGGCGCGCTCCTTCGGGCGTCGACGGAAAGGTCGGTCACCCAGGCGCGCGGCTTCATCCGGACGATCGTCCGGCGGACCGCTCCCCGGTGGTGATCCACCTGAACGCCAGTCGCGGTCCGCCGGACAGTTTACCCGCCGGCTCGGTGGAGGATCACCTCGGCGACCTGTGGGGCGACCGCGCCGGGTGCCCACAGCACTCGCACCGCCTCGATCTCCTTCCCGGCGAGCGGTAGCGCCGTGTAGATGCCATGCACGGCCCCGACGGCCTCCCAGCCGGCGGCCGTCTTGATTTCGAGTCGCCCGCTCGCGGCGGCGCCGTCACGCTGCAGCACCGTGACGCGATCCACCGTCACCGGAGCCGACGCTGTGACCGTCAGCGCGTCACCTGCGACCGGCGCCGCGGCGGCTGCGTACGCAGTACTGGGGTTTCCGTCGACCGCCTGCGCCAGGGAACCGGCAGGTGTGCCACTCGCGGTGAGCACCAACTCCGACCCATCAGTCACCTGTACTGCGAACTCCCGCACCACCAGCCAGTACGACGGGTTGGCGGCCAGCGCGCGGTATCGCACGTACCGAGCGCGCGTTCCTTCCGGAGCAGTGACGCGAACTTCTGCCGTCGTGGCGCGGGTCAGCTCGGTCCAGGTCTCGCCGTCGGCCGACCACTCGAGCGCACCCGAGTGGAGGAAGTCGTTCGGGCTCCCCGTCTTGCCCATCAGCAGGGCGATGTCGCCGATCTCGCGCACGGCTCCGAGGTCGACCCGGATCTCGTCACCCGTCCCCGGAGCGCCGTTGCTCCAGAAGAACGTCGACTCGTCGCCGTCGACCATTCGGGCCGGCACATTGTCCGCGTACGTCGGCAGCGACGTGGACGCCGTCCGGCGGGCTTCGAGGCCCATCCACTGGTCGTGCACCCGGCCTGCCTCGGTCAGGAAGACGTCGACCACTCCCTCACCGATCCGTGGGTAGGTGCTGGAATGCGGCGCACGGACGTCGCGGATCGCCTTGGCGCGGCTGACCAGCTTGTCGATCTCCTGACGGTGGGACCACGCGGCCCGACCGTCGCCCTCGGCAACTGCTTCCAGCAGTCGGAGCGACCGCTGCAAGGCCTGGCCCCAAAGCTCGGTGGCGTCGAGCCACGCCTTCGCCTCGGCGGCGAACGCGGGATCGACCACCCCGGCGCGGAGCTGCGCGGGCGCTGACTCGATCGCCCGTACGGACGGCTTCAGCGCCTCGATGGCCGCCAACTGGTCGCCGCCCTTCCAGGACTGCCAGAACTCGGCCGTCTCGGCTGCCAGCCGCGGCGCGCTCTCGGGGTGCAGGGTGGTGTCGTAGGTGTTCAGGTCGGCGAAGACCTCCAGTGCCTCCGTGGTCCGGCGGTCACCACCCGCGCGTTCGGCGAGGGCACGGTGCCACGACGCCTGTTCGTCGTACCGGGCGGGGTTCCAGCCGAGCTCGGCGAAGGAGTAGAGGGCGACCTTGCTGACGGCGGCCTGGTTCATCGGGTTCGAGATCACCCCGGCGACGTGCTCGGCGATGCCCGGCTCGCGACCGCTGTAGTCGGCCAGCGGCAGCCGCCCGGCCAGGTAGTCGTTGACCGGGTAGTTGTCCCAGATCAGGATGTCGTGCCCGAACACCGCCTTCGCCTGCGCCGCCTGCGCCGTCGTGATCGTCCGCGGGATCACGCCGATCCCGGTCCAGTGCACGACCACCGCGGCGTCGAGTTGCTCGCGCAACGCCTTCTTGTACGGCGTCTCGGACACGTTGTAGTACTCCGTCGGCACCATCTGCAGAGGTGCCACCCCGGGCTTGTTCGCCACCCACTCGCGCTGCACCCGGTTGAGCAGGTCGCTCTGCGCCCGCCCCGCCGCACCACCACCGGACCCGTACTTCGTGACGTCGGCCGGGCAGTGCCACGAGTTGTAGTCGATGTCGTCCAGCGGGATGTTGAAGGCGCGAGCCCCGAGGGCGTAGAGCGCCTCGAACTTGGCGATCAGGGCCTGGTAGTCGTTGTCGGAGGTGTAGCAGATCGACAGGCCCGGCGAGAGGGCGAAGGTGAAGTCGACCTTGTTCCGGCCCGCTCGCGCGACCAGTTCGCCCAACTCGGCCAGCTTGTCCGCGGGGTACGCGTCGCGCCAGCGCTCACGGTGGTACGGGTCGTCCTTCGGCGCGTACTCGTAGGTGTTCATCCGGTGGTCGCCCAGGTAGTCGAGGTGATCCAGCCGGTCGGCGTGCGACCAGGGCGTTCCGTAGAAGCCCTCGATCGAGCCGCGGTAGCGCATCGTCGGCCAGTCGCGGATCTCGAGGCCGGGGACGCGGTTCCCGCGGACGACCTGGGCGAGGGTGCGCGCGGCGTAGTACGTGCCGTCGGTGTCGACGCCGTCGAGGACGACGTGCTTGCGACTGTTCTGCCCGATGGCGAGGACGTACCCCTCGGCCGGCAGGCCGGTGGACGGCTGGACGTTCAGTTGCTGCAGCGTCGGGTTGTCGCCGCCCAGCCAGATGGTCACCGGCGTCTTGGGGTCGCCGCCGTCCGTTGTCTGGACGGTGCTGACACCCGCCTGGGTGAGCGTCGCGCGGACCACTCTCTCGGCGTCGGGATCCGTCTGCGCGCCGCGGACCAGGCCGACGGTCTTGCCCAGTTCGAAGCCGTCGGTGCGGACGGTGGTCTGTTGGGGCTCAGGCGAGATGGGCGGGGCATCCGCAGCGGCGGCTGGGGTGGTGAAGGCGAGGGACTGGGCCGCGACGGCGAGCACCGCGATCAGGGACAAACCAGGACGGGGCATGGCGACTCCTCGAGCGGAAGGCGTGGCACCGTCCATCCAGCCAGTGCGCGTAGCTGCTCGTCAAGTGCTCGAAGTGACCAAAACCAGTCAATCCGTTCACACGCGTCAGAGAAGCTTGGCGTGATCCAGTGCTAGATAGGCCACGTCGGTGCCGGTCATCCGACCCGGGGTACGGAGCTCGGCGCGGAACTCGTCGACGGTCAGTTCAACGGGGACGCAGTCCTCGTACTCGTCCAGTTGCTGCTCGCCGTCGGGTCGGCAGCCGCGGGCGACAGCGACGTACTTGCGGTAGACCGACGAGGCAGCCGCCCAGATCCAGCCGACCACCTCGATGGACTCGCAGGTGTAGCCGGTCTCTTCTTCGAGCTCGCGCCGGCCGGCCGGGCCGGGCTCCTCGCCCGGGTCGATCAGGCCGCCGGGGAGGTTGGTGACGATCTGGTCGGGACCGGCGCGGAACATCCGGACGGTGACGACCTTGCCGTCCGGGGTGAGCGGGAGCACGGTGACGCCGGCGGTGATTCCGGCGTTCAGCTTGGGTCCGAACACGTCCCAGTCGGCGACCCGCCCGTCCGGCAGCCGGTACCGCCGCTGGTTCACCGTCAGGAAGCCCTCGAAGCCCGGCTTCTCCTCCAGCAACACCCAAGGCTCTGGATCAGCGGGCCCGGCCCGCGCGGTCTCGGGGTCGTCTGCGCGAGCGTCCGGAACGGGGGCGTCCGCGCGAGCGTCCGGAACGGGGGCGTCCGCCCCAGGCGTGCCTGGGGCGGACGGTGGTGTGTCGTTCACAGTGGCCGGTCGGTGTCCGGCTCCTCCGGCGGCGCGATCGGAGCGTCGTCCGCGGGCGGCGCGACCGGGGCGTCGCCGGAGCTGTCGCTCTCGTAGTTGCCGCCGTTGACGGATTCGGCGGTCTCCATGTGCGCGACCGGCTCCGACGGCGAGGTGTCCGGCCTCGACTCGCCCAGAATCCGGCCGAGCGTCTCCTCGGAGATCCGCTTGAACTTGCGCGTCTGGCTCCGGGTCCGGTCCAGCACGGCGACCTCGAGCTGGTCCGGCTCGAGCTGCCGGGTCTCGGTGCCGTCGTGGCCGAGAGCGTCCACCGCGAGACGCAGCGCGCCGGCCAGCGAAATGCCCTCGGAGTAGTGCTCGCCCACATAGTCGGCCACCTGCTCGGCCGGGCCACCCATCACGGCATACCCCCGGACGTCGGCGATCGAGCCGTCGTAGGTGAGCCGGTAGATCTGGTCCTCGGCCACCGTGCTGCCGATCTCGGCGACCAGGATCTCCACCTCGAGCGGCTTCTCGCCACCGGAGGAGAAGATCGCGCCGAGCGTCTGCGCGTAGGCGTTGGCCAGGGCCCGGCCGGTGACGTCACGCCGGTCGTAGGAGTACCCGCGCATGTCCGCCAGCCGGACGCCGGCGATCCGCAGGTTCTCGAACTCGTTGTACCGCCCGACCGCGGCGAAGGCCATCCGGTCGTAGATCTCGGCCACCTTGTGCAGTGCCGGTGACCGGTTCTCGGCCACGAACAGGATGCCGTCGGCGTACTGCAACGCGATCGCGCTGCGGCCCTTGGCGATGCCCTTGCGGGCGAAGTCGGCCCGGTCCCGCATCAGCTGTTCGGGTGAGACGTAGAACGGAACGCTCATGGAAGTCCTTTGTGTCGAGGCGCGGGGCTCAGGTCAGCGGTGCGGCTGGGCCGTCCGGACGCTGCAGCCGGGCCGCGACGATGCTGTCGACGATCGCGCCGACCTCGTCCTCGGGCATCCGCTGGTAACCGTCGGAGGTGACCACGCCGATCACGGGGAAGATCCGCCGGGCCATGTCCGGCCCGCCGGTGGCGGAGTCGTCGTCGGCCGCGTCGTACAGCGCCTGGATGGTCGCCGTCACGCAGTCGGTCGCCGACATGCCGTCCCGGTACAGCTTCTTCAGCGCGCCGCGGGCGAACAGCGAGCCCGACCCGACGCTGTGGAAGCTGGTCTCCTCGTACCGGCCGCCGGTCGGGTCGTAGGAGAAGATCCGGCCGCCCTTCAGGTCGTGGTCGTAGCCCGCGAACAGCGGCACCACGGCCAGGCCCTGCATCGCCATCGCGAGATTGCCGCGGATCAGCGCGCTCAGCCGGTTCGACTTGCCGTCGAGGCTGAGCGTGGTGCCCTCGAGCTTCTCGTAGTGCTCCAGCTCGACCTGGAACAGCCGCACCATCTCGACCGCGAGACCGGCGCTGCCGGCGATCCCGACGCAGGAGTACTCGTCGGCCGGGAACACCTTCTCGATGTCCCGCTGGGCGATGATGTTGCCCATCGTCGCGCGCCGGTCGCCGGCCATCACGACGCCACCTTCGAAGGTGGCGGCGACGATCGTGGTGCCGTGGGGGACGTCCTTGGACAGGTCACCTGTCCCCAGGTTGCGTCGTCCGGGCAACAGGTCGGGCGCGTGCCCGGCCAGGAAGTCCATGAAGGACGAGCCACCTGGGGTCAGGAAGGCTTCCGGCAACCGGCCGGAGGCATCGAATGTCATCTAGCGGTTCACTCCCCACCCTTTTGCACGAAGCCGCGAACGAACTCTTCCGCGTTCTCCTCGAGCACCTCGTCGATCTCGTCGAGGATCGAGTCGACGTCGTCGTCGAGCCGTTCCTTGCGCTCCGCGACGTCCTCGCTCGACTTGGCCTCGGTGACCTCTTCCTCGGTCGTCGAGCGCTTCGTCTGCTTGTGCTGCTGTCCGCCGTCCTTCGCCATGGCACACACCTCCTAGAACCGCCGAACAGGAGAGCCGCCCAACCGGCCCTCGCTGTCACATCTCTAATGGCGACCCTACCCGGCGGCGCCCCCAGTAATGGTGCGAACCAGGTCACTCGCGGTGTCGCACTGGTCGAGAAGTGCTCCGACGTGCGCCTTGGTGCCCCTCAGCGGGTCCAGCGTGGGGATCCGCTGGAGTGACTCGCGACCCGGCAGGTCGAAGATGACCGAGTCCCAGGACGCGGCGGCGACCTGACCGGCGTACTGCTGCATGCAGCGGCCGCGGAAGTAGGCGCGGGTGTCCGTCGGCGGGTGCGAGACGGCCATCCGGATCTCCTCGTCGGTGACGAGGCGCTGCATCCGGCCGGCCTTGACCAGCTTGTAGTACAGGCCCTTGTCCGGACGAAGGTCCGCGTACTGCAGGTCGACCAGGTGCAGCTTCGGGTCGTCCCACTCCAGCCCGTCGCGGTCGCGGTAGGACTGCAGCAGCTTCAGCTTCGCGACCCAGTCGAGCTGGTCGGCCAGTGTCATCGGGTCGGTGGCGAGCTGGTCGAGGACCTGCTCCCAGCGCTGCAGGACGTCCTTGGTCTGCCGGTCCGCGTCGTCGCCGTACTTGTCCTCGACGTACTTGCGGGCCTGCGCCAGATACTCCACCTGGAGCTGCACCGCGGTCAGCTTGCGGCCGTCCTTGAGCGTCATCAGGTGCGTACAGGTCGGGTCGTGACTGATCTCGTGCAGCGCGGTCACCGGCCGGTCGACGCTCAGGTCGTCGGTCAGCCAGCCGTCCTCGATCATCGCCAGCACCAGCGACGTGGTGCCGACCTTGAGGTACGTCGAGATCTCGGCCAGGTTCGCGTCGCCGATGATCACGTGCAGCCGGCGGTACCGGTCCGGGTTCGCGTGCGGCTCGTCGCGGGTGTTGATGATCGGGCGCTTCAGCGTCGTCTCCAGGCCGACCTCGACCTCGAAGTAGTCGGCCCGCTGGCTGATCTGGAAGCCGTTGGTGTTGCCGTCCTGGCCGATCCCGACCCGGCCGGCGCCGGTGACCACCTGGCGGCTGACGAAGAACGGCGTCAGGTGCCGCACGATCGACGCGAATGGGGTCGACCGGCGCATCAGGTAGTTCTCGTGCGACCCGTACGACGCGCCCTTGTTGTCGGTGTTGTTCTTGTACAGGTTCAGCGGTGGCGCCCCCGGGATCTGCCGGGCCTGCCGGGCGCCCTCCATGATCACCAGCTCGCCGGCCTTGTCCCAGACCACCACGTCGCGTGGATTCGTGCACTCGGGCGCGGAGTACTCCGGGTGGGCGTGGTCGACGTACAACCGGGCCCCGTTGGTGAGGATGACGTTCGCCAGGCCGGTCTCCTCGTCGGTGAGCTGGCTGGAGTCCGCCACCTCCCGGCTCAGGTCGAAGCCGCGCGCGTCCCGCAGCGGGTGCTCCTCGTCGAAGTCCCACCGCGTCTTGCGCGCCAGCGGCTGCGTCTGGGCGTAGCCGTTCACCACCTGGCTCGAAGTCAGCATCGGGTTGGCCCCAGGCTGGCCAGGGACCGAGATGCCGAACTCGGTCTCGGTCCCCATGATCCGCCGAACACTCATGCGATCGAGCCTACGCGGTGAAGCCGACTAAAGGGGTTGAAGTGTCCACAGGGTTACATGTGAGACTTCCCGGATGGACGAACTCGTGGCGTTGCTGGACTCCGACGGCCGGGTGTGCGGGACCGCCCCACGATCGCGGATGCGGCGGGAGAACCTGCGCCACGGAGCGACCGGAGTACTGGTCCGGAACTCCGCGGGTGACATCTACGTGCATCGGCGTACGCCCACCAAGGACGTGTACCCCGCACGCTACGACTTCATGGCCGGCGGCGTCATAGCGGCCGATGAGGACCCGTACGACGCGGTCGTGCGCGAGTTGGCCGAGGAGCTCGGAATCACCGGAGCGGAGCTGACGAGGCTGCCGGAAGGTGATTACGCAGACGAGTTCACGAACTACCGCGCCTACCTCTACACGTGCGTGTGGGACGGCCCGGTGAGGCATCAGCCGGAGGAGGTCGACTGGGGCGCGTGGATGTCCCCGGCCGACCTGGTCGCGAAGCTGGACGACCCGGACTGGCCGTTCGTCCCTGACACGTCAGCTTTGCTCGGGCCACTGGTGCGCAGCTTCGCATGAGGATCGACGACAACGGCTGGGACAGCCGCGCCTGGCTCGAGGGCGGCCTGGGCTCAGGTCCTGCCGCTGCTGCCGGGGTACGCGCGGTCCGCAGGCGCCGACCTCCTGAGCCGGGTGGACAGGTGGAGTCGGGCCGACGGAGCTCGCACCGCGCTCATCCACGCGGATCCGGGACTGGCATCTCCTCAGCCCTTGGTACCAGGTCCATCGCGGGCTCCTGCTCGACCTCCCGGAGGACGTGGAGAGCGGTCTCTCGGGGATCCTGGCCAGGTTGTGACTAGTTGCGCACGATGCGGGAGAACGACCGCGCCAGGTTGATGCCGACCAGGCCGCCCCAGCAGATGATCATCGCGAAGGTGCCTTCCATGTTGGCCGCGATCGCGGTGATCGGGATGCCGGCCGCCACGGAGACGATCGCGAGCGCCAGACCACCCGGGTCGGTCTCCCTGCTTTGCTGAACGGGTTGAACCGGCTGAGCCGCCTCGCCGGGCTGCCGCGCCACCCGAGCCGCGTCGAGCTTCTCCAGGAACGACTCGATGATCTCGGCCTCGTACTCCGGCCCGAGTTCCTGCCGCGCCGCCACCGCGGCCCGCAAATCCTTCCGCACCTCATCCGCCGCCATACCAGCAAGGTACGACGCCGGCACCCTGCCGGGAATCAGGGAGAACCCTTACCGGTCCCTCTCGACGCGCTTCCCGCAGACAGCAGCCGCCCCGATCCACCGAGGGTCGGGGCGGCTGCTGACAGCTTGTTACAGGTACTGACCGGTGTTCGTGGCCGTGTCGATGGAGCGACCCGGCTCGGTACCCTGCTTGCCGGAGATGAGCGTCCGGATGTAGACGATCCGCTCGCCCTTCTTGCCGGAGATCCGGGCCCAGTCGTCCGGGTTGGTCGTGTTCGGCAGGTCCTCGTTCTCCTTGAACTCGTCGACGCACGCCTGCAGCAGGTGCTGCACCCGCAGACCCTTCTGGTGGTCGTCCAGGAAGGCCTTGATCGCCATCTTCTTGGCCCGGTCGACGATGTTCTGGATCATCGCGCCCGAGTTGAAGTCCTTGAAGTACAGGACCTCCTTGTCACCGTTGGCGTAGGTGACCTCGAGGAAGCGGTTCTCGTCGGCCTCGGTGTACATCCGCTCGACCGTGCGCTGGATCATCCCGTTCACGCAGTCGGACCGGTCACCGTGGAACTCGTTCAGGTCGTCCGCGTGCAGCGGCAGCGTGGTGGTCAGGTACTTCGAGAAGATGTCGCGGGCGGACTCGGCGTCCGGCCGCTCGATCTTGATCTTCACGTCCAGCCGGCCCGGCCGCAGGATCGCCGGGTCGATCATGTCCTCACGGTTCGAGGCACCGATGACGAGCACGTTCTCCAGGCCCTCGACACCGTCGATCTCGCTCAGCAACTGCGGCACGATCGTGTTCTCGACGTCGGAGGAGACACCGGAACCGCGGGTGCGGAACAGCGAGTCCATCTCGTCGAAGAAGACGATCACCGGCATGCCCTCGGAGGCCTTCTCACGAGCCCGCTGGAAGACCAGGCGGATGTGCCGCTCGGTCTCGCCGACGTACTTGTTCAGCAGCTCGGGACCCTTGATGTTGAGGAAGAACGACTTCTGCCCCTCCACCCCGGTCCGCTCGGCCACCTTCTTGGCCAGCGAGTTCGCCACCGCCTTCGCGATCAGCGTCTTGCCACAGCCCGGCGGGCCGTACAGCAGCACGCCCTTCGGCGGCTTGAGCTCGTGCTCGAGGAACAGGTCCTTGTGCAGGTACGGCAGCTCGACCGCGTCCCGGATCTGCTCGATCTGGCCGGCCAGGCCACCGATCTGGGTGTAGTCGATGTCCGGCACCTCTTCGAGGATGAGCTCCTCGACCTCGGACTTCGGGATTTTCTCGTAGACATAGCCGGAGCGGGGCTCCAGCAGCAGCGAGTCGCCGGCCCGCAGCGCGATGTCGAGCAGCGGCGAGGCGAGCCGGACGACCCGTTCCTCGTCGGCCTGCGCGATCACCAGCGCCCGCTCGCCGTCGGCCAGCAGCTCCTTCAGCATCACCACGTCGCCCACGACCTCGTAGTCGCAGGCCTCGACCACGTTCAGCGCCTCGTTCAGCATCAGTTCCTGGCCGAGCTTGAGCGCGTCCAGATCGACTGAGGGGCTCGCCGCGACCCGGAGCTTGCGTCCCCCGGTGAACACGTCCAGCGTGTCGTCGTCGTTGCGGCCCAGGAAGGTACCGAAACCGGACGGCGGTTGCGCCAGCCGGTCGACCTCCTCCTTCAGGGCGATGATCTTCTCTCGGGCCTCGCGCAACGTTTCCGCCAACCGCTCGTTCTGCGCGGTCACGCTCGCCAAGGACGCCTGGGTTTCGGACAGTCTGCCTTCGAGCGACCGGCTGTCTGCCGGATGCTCCAACAACCGACGCCGCAACGCTGCGACCTCGGCCTCCAGGTAACGGACCTGGTTACGCAGCTCTGCCGCGGTAGGACTCTCGTCTCCAGCCACGATCATCACCTCACCATGTGGGGCTCGACCCTATGGACCTTACCCAGAAAAGCCAGCCGAGCAAGCTGAATCCCATCACGTGTCGGTTGCGGATGATTCCGTTGCGTGCGGCGTGTCGGAGGGTGTCTCGGAACGACGCGGCCCGGCGTAGTCGTCGCCGTACGCCCCCGGGGCCGGCCGGCGCTTCTTCCGCGGTGCCTGTACGCCGGGCGCCATCCGCCGCGCCGTGACCAGGAACGCGGTGTGGCCCTGCATCCGGTGACCCGGCCGGACGGCCAGTCCCTCGACGTGCCAGTCCCGCACCAGCGACTCCCAGGCCCGGGGCTCGGTGAACTCGCCGTGCGCCCGCAGTGTCTCCACGACCCGGCTCAGCTGGGTCGTGGTGGCCACGTACGCGCAGAACACCCCTCCCGGCACCAAGGCCCCCGCGGCGGCGTCCACGCACTCCCAGGGGGCCAGCATATCCAGCACGATCCGGTCCACGTCCACCTCGTCGAGCGACTCGACCAGGTCCCCGACCTGCAGCCGCCAGGCCGGGTGCTCGGCGCCGAAGAAGTTGGTCACGTTCTTCCGCGCCACCTCGGCGAAGTCCTCCCGCCGCTCGAACGAGATCACCTCGCCCTGCACCCCGACAGCCCGCAGCAACGCCGTCGTCAGCGCCCCGGACCCGGCCCCTGCCTCGACCACCTTCGCGCCGGGGAAGATGTCGGCCATGGTCACGATCTGGGCGGTGTCCTTCGGGTAGATCACCGCCGCCCCCCGCGGCATCGACACGGAGTAGTCGGCCATCAGCGGACGGAGTACGAGGTACTCGACGCCGCCACCCTTGGACCGCACCACCACCGCGTCCGGCCCGTCGATCAACTCGTCGTGGGCGATCCCGCCCTTGGTGGTGTGAAAGACCTTCCCCCGCTCCAGGAACACCGAGTGCCGCCGCCCCTTGGGGTCCGACAGGGTCACCCACTCCCCCGCCTGCAACGGCCCGTGATGCACCCCGGAAAACGACGAATCAGGAAAATCTCGAAGATCAGACATAAGAGGCTCACCCTACGTCCCCACCCCCACCACCCCAGAATGCCCACCCCACCCCACCACCAAGCAGGTTCGGGGAGGATTCCACCCCCACCCAGTGGTGCAACCCTCCCCAAACCCCCCGCACGGCCCGACACGGAGCCCGCCCCGCCCGAACGACATCCCGACCCGGCGCACACCCCTCCGCGGGATCCGCGTAGCTGCGTCCTTCCCTGGTCGGGATGGGGTGGGTCAAGAGTCGAGCTCGCTCGATCCCGAAGGGACGCCGAAGGCGCTCTTGACCCACCCCATCCCGACTAGCACCATCACGCAGCGGAGCCCGCGAACCACCCGCCCCCATGCGAAGCAGAACCACCCCAGCCCCACCCACGAACCACCACAGGCGAACCCCCACAGGCGCCCCCCACAGGCGACCCACCACAGGCGCCCCCCACAGGTAACCCACCACAGGCGAACCACACCCTCAGCGAGAGCGGAAGGCCTGCTCCACGTCGGCGGTGGCGAGGACGCCGTAGACCTGCCCGTTGGCGTCGAGGACCAGGTACTCCGAGGCGGGGTGTTTGCGGAGGGCGGTGAGGATCTCTTCGCCGGTGTCGTTGACGCCGATGATGTGGCCCGCGCTGATCCGGGTGGAGACCTCGCCGACCGTGGTCCACGGGCGCTGGTTCTCGGCGACGGCGTTCACGGCTGCCTCGGAGACCAGGGCGTGCGGCTTCTCGTCGCCGCCCATGACCACGACGGCACCCGCCTGGGCCCCTCCGGCCAGCCGCACCGCCTCCGACAGCGGAGTACCGGCGTGTACTGCGATCGCCCGGCGGGCGAGGGTGCGCACCTGCAGGGCCGGCAGCTTGCGCTTGAGCCGAGCCTGCATCAGGGACGCGGTGGAGCCCATCCACAGGAAGAACCCGACCGCCAGGGCGATGACGAAGTCGATCAGCGTCGGCTGCCGGCCGAACACCTCTTCCAGGATGACCGGAGCCGCCAGCACGAGGATGGCGATGATCCGGCCGGCCCAGGCCGCGGCGATCGTGCCGGTGTGCATGTTGCCCGTCAGCTTCCAGACGAACGCGCGCAGTACCCACCCGCCGTCCAGCGGCAGCCCCGGCAGCAGGTTGGTGACGCCGACGATCAGGTTGGCCAGAGCGAGCTGGAACAGCGCGACGTACGCCACGCCCTCGTCCACGGCGCGGGAGCCGACGTACGCCAGTCCACCGACCAGGAGCGAAGCCAGCGGCCCGACCACGGAGACCGCGAACTCCTCGAACGGGGTCTTGCGCTCGCCCTCGATGTGCGTGCCGGCGGCGAAGAAGCCGAGGTTGATCTCCGACACCGGAATGCCGAACCGCATCGCCACCAGGGCGTGCGCGAGCTCGTGCAGCAGGATCGAGGCGGTGAACGTGACCACGAAGGCGAAGGCGGCCACGTACCGCCAACTGCCCAGCTCCGGGAACTGCGCGCCGATGATGCTGGAGAACCCGAAAGCCAGCAGTACCGCGACCGGCAGCCAGGTGAATCGCATGGTCAGCTTGATGCCCTTGACGCGACCGAGCACCCAGGTGCCGGGCGTAGGACCGGCAGGCTGGGCAGGACTCTGGGGATCGCGCGGCTCGGACATCGACCCAACGCTATCGGTCGAGTGGTAGCACCGCGTCAAACACCCACAGTTAGGCGGGCCACGTACCCCTCCTGCACGCTGCCGGTGGTGGCCGCGAGCTGGTGTTCCGCGCCGTCGTCCCTGAACACGTTGTCGTTCTCCAGCGACGTCCTGGACATGTTCTGCGCGCTACCGTCGTAGCCGGAGCTCGCGTACACGGCGTTGCAGGCCTCGGCCGGTAGGGCCAGCTGTGAGGTCGCGCTGATCTTCCCGGCCGCCGTCGCCTCGGACAGCGAGGAGTAGACCTCGAAGTGGATGTGCGGCCACCTCCCGGAGTACGCGCCCGGGAAGACCGTGGTGAAGGTGACCTTCCCCTGAGCATCAGCAGCCTGTACTCCGCGCAGGTAGTTCTCGTCGCCGATCTCGTCGTCGTACAGGGAGTACCGGCCCTCCGCGTCGCAGTGCCACAGGTAGACCGCCGCACCCGGCAGCGCGGCGTCCTTGGCCGCGTCCATGACCACCAGCTCCACGGTCAGCTGGACACCTTCGGCAACCCCGGAGGCCGAGCCGAAGCTCTTGGTGATGTCGCTGCGGACGATGCCCGACTCGGTCAGCACGTTCGGGCCGTTCGACCCGTCGCCCGGGAACGGGCCGGCCGTCTCCTCGGGGATCTCCTGCACGTCTGTAGTGGAGGAGGCGCCCGCGGTCGGCGTACTGGACGTAGTACTGGAGGTGGTGCCGGCCGACGGGCTGCTGCCACCGGAGGTGCTGTCGTCGGCCGAGCATCCGGCGACTACGGCGAGGCCGGCGCCGGCGAGCAGGCGGAGTACGTTGCGCCGCCGCAGCGTGCCCAGGTCGTATTCCAGGCCCAGGTCGTGTTCGTGCATTTCGTCTCCTCAGCTCGCTTCGTGCCTCCAGAGTGCCGAGCGAGGCCGATGGTTTGCCGAAAGTCCGGTGCGAGTTTGCTGTGAGCCGGTCCGACGCCCTGACGCACAGGCGATGGGGTCACCCCTGGTGGATGAGTCCGGCGCGCGGGATCCGAACGATGATCATGGAGGGTGCGGCCGGCTCGGCGGGATGGGAGTAGGCGATCGCGAAGGAAGCGCGGTCGCGCGGTCGGCTCGGGCACCGCGATGCTGCTGGTCTTCGGTCGCTACCTGCCCGGACTGCGGTTCATCGTCAACGCGACCTTGGGACTCGCCGCCCGCCCGTACCGGCACTTCCTGCTGTGGTCGGCGATCGACGGAACCCTGTGGTCGGTCTACACCTGCCGTCTCGCCTACCTGATCGGTACGGCGCTGGCGGGATTCCCCCTCGCCTCGGTGATCATCTCCGGCGTTGTCACGACGGTGGCGATCGCTGTCGTCTTCCTGGTAGCCCGCCGCCGACGCGATTTCGGCGCGGCTCGCGTCCACCGTGGTCACCCAGGCGATGGTGTTCGTCGCGTTCGGTCTCCTGCTCGGCAACCGGGTCCTGGACATCGTCGACGTCGAGGCGGCCAACCAGTACGTCCGCCACCTGGCCGAAGCCACGCTGACCCTGGTGCTGTTCACCGACGCGGTCCGCGTCAACGTGGGCAGGCTGCGGCGGGAGATGCTGGTGCCGGCCCGCCTGCTCGGTGCCGGCCTGCCGCTGACGATCCTCGCCGGTACGGCGGCCGGCTTGGCGCTGCTCCCCGTGCTGAACATCTGGACGGCGGCGGCTCTGGCCACGATCCTCGCGCCGACGGACGCGGCGCTGGGACTACCGGTCGTGAACAACAAGAGATTGCCGTCTCGCGTTCGGCAAGGGCTCAACGTCGAGAGCGGCCTGAACGACGGCGTCTGCGTTCCGCTGCTGATCATCTTCCTCACCATCGCCGAGGCCGAGGAGGGCGTCGCGCACGTCGAACCGGTCCGGGTGGTGCTGGAAGAGATCGGCTTCGGCACCGTCGGCGGCGTCGCTGCCGGTCTGATCGGGGCCTGGGCCCTGCGCGCGGTCGCGGCCAGAGGCTGGATGGCAGGGACCTGGAAGCAGATCAACGCGGTGGCGACGCCGCTCCTGGCGTACACGGTCGCGAGCGCGCTCGGCGGCAGCGGGTTCATCGCCGCTTTCGTGGCCGGGATCGTGTACGGCGTCGTCGCGGGAGCCGGCGCCGAGCCGACGACGACGCTGGCCGAGGAGTCGGGAGAGCTGTTCAACGCCGCGACCTTCCTCCTGTTCGGCGCGGTGCTGCTGGGACCCGCGATCGGCGAGCTGGACTGGCGGATCGCGCTGTACGTGGCGCTCAGCCTGACTGTCGTACGAATGCTCCCTGTCGCGCTGGCCATGATCGGCACCGGCATGCGGGCGGTGACCATCGGATTCCTCGGCTGGTTCGGTCCCCGCGGCCTGGCCTCGATCGTATTCGTGCTTCTCCTGGTGGAGCAGAGCGAACTGCCCGAGCGTCCACTGATGCTCGTGGTGGCGACCTGGACGGTGGCGCTCTCAGTGCTGGCCCACGGCCTGACGGCTCTGCCCGGCGCCAACCGCTACGCCGACTGGTACGCCGCCCACACGGAGAAGCACCCGTCGATGCCCGAGACCGTGCCGGTGGCCGATCAACGCACTCGCTCTGCCGGCCGGTCGGAGCGGTGGACGAAACCCGGATCCGGGAAGGGAACACACGACTCCCGCTGAGAACGCGGTCGGCGGACCACCCGCAACTACTTGTTCCAGATGGACGCCACCGCGTGGGGCTGGATCCACCTGCTGGGCGGTCTGCTGGTGCACAGACGAAGGCCCTTGGCACCGCCTCACCTGTCTCATCCGTTCCGGATGAGGCAGGCGAGGCCGGCTGGGCGGAGTCTCGATCGTGAACATCGGCTTCCTGGCCGCCTACCCGATCTGGTCGGTCACCATGATCGCGATCGACATCCTGGTCATCTGGGCGTTGACCGTGCACGGCCACGAGATCGCCGACCAGCGCAACGGTGAGGGGTTGACCTGATGACTGGCGACATCGGCTGGAAGGTGCTCATCGGCCGCGGCGTGATCGGTGTCGTCTTCGGGATCCTGGCGATCGCCTGGCCGGTCTCGACGGTGACCGCCCTCGTGGTGCTGTGGGGAATCTGGGCGTTGGCGGAGGGCATCAGTTGCCTCGTGCAGGCGGCCCGGACGGAGTCCGGCCGGAGCCGGCTGGGGTGGGCCGTAGTGGGAGTGGTCGGGCTGGTCGCGGCGTTCTTCGCGATCTTCAGCCCGCAGGTGACAGCCGAGACGCTCACCTGGATCCTCGGCATCTGGCTGATCATCCGCGGCCTGTTCGACGTGCTCGGAGCCTTCAGCAACTTTCTGCTGGCACCACGCTGGCTGATCCTGCTCAGCGCGGCGCTGTCGATCCTGCTGGGCGTGTTCTTCGTCGCCAATCCCGGTCGTGGCGCTGTCGGCATCGCGGTGCTGCTAGGGATCATCGCCCTCGCCTGGGGAATCGTGTTCGTCGCGGCCGGCCTGCTCAGCCGCCGCGAAACTCAGCCGCTCCGCCGCACCTGACCGGTCTGCACCGTGCCCCCCACCCTTGGGCAGTCTGGGGCGCCAGTCGTAGATGACCGACGTACGCAGTACGACGTCCTACAGCGAGCTGTGCTTGCGGCCGCCGGGCCCGGCAGCGCGGCGACCACCTCACCCGGACCGGATGACCTGTGAGCCTTCTAATACCGCGTTCGCTGGCGGGCGGCCAGGCGGGCGGCGATCCAGAGCGGGAGCGCGGCGGCGAGGGCGGTGAGTACGAGGAGGGTGACCGAGAGCGTGCTCGCGTAGCCGAGTTCGCCGTACTCGAAGGCTCGGCGGTAGATGAGCAAAGGCGCCGTCAGGGTCGCGTTGACCGGGCCGCCGGCGGTCACGAGGAGGGCGGGAACGAAGGCGTTCTGGACGACGACCACCACGTCCCGCACCGCGAGCACGATCACGATGGGCGCCATCAGCGGGAGTGTCACCCGGGTCATCGCGAACCAGGCTGATCCGCCCTCGACCTCGATCGCCTCGTGCAGCCGGGCGGGGATCGCGATGCGCGCGGCGAGGGCGACGGTGAACGCCTCGCCCACCTGGAAGGCCATCACGAGCACCAGCCCGAGCCTGGCTCCCCACGGCGTTGTGAGGAACCCCGGGTCGGGGACTCCGAGCGCACCGAGCAGCGCGGGCAGCGGCCCGTACAGCGGGTTGAGGATCCACAGCCACAGCAGCGCCCAGGCCGCGTCCGGGATGACCGACGGCAGGTACGCCGCCGCCCGGCCGACCGTTGTCCCGGCTCCGCGGCGACGGGCAAGCAGGAGCGCGGCCCCGACCGCGAGGAGCAGCCGGAGCGGTACGACGACCGCGGCGATGAGCGCGCTGACCCCGACGGCGTCCCAGAAGGCTCGATCACCCACCACTCGGACAAGGTTGTCGGCACCGGTGAACTCCGGCGCCCGGAAACCGAAGTAGTCGGTGAAGGCGAGAACGGCAGCCAAGGCAAGCGGAGCCAGTACGAGTAGCAGCGACCCCAACAGGTACGGAACAGCGAGCGGCCCGCGCCACCAGCCCGCCGCAGTACGCCTCATCGCCGGCGGCCGGTCACGGCGTCGAAGTGATGCTCATCCTCGGCCCGCCAGGCCACCCCCACCTGCTCCCCCACCTTCGGCACCTCGCCCCACGGCATCCGCACCAGCAACTCCTCATCCGCCTGCACGCGGATCAGGCATTCCTCTCCTGCGGGCTCGACCGCGGTCACCGTGCCGGTCCGCTTGCCGTCGCCGTCCTTGCCCACCCGTACGCGCTCAGGTCGCACACCGACGACGACTCCGTCAGCGGCGGGAAGGAGATTCATCGGCAGCGGACCGACGATGCGCGCCACCGCCGTCGTCGCGGGTTGCTCGTACAAGGCGGCCGGGGTGTCGCACTGCAGGACGCGGCCGTGATCCATCACCGCGACCCGGTCCCCCATCGCCATCGCCTCCAGTTGGTCGTGCGTGACGTGCACCATCGGCACGCCCAGCGACCGCTGCACCGCCCGGATCTCGCCGCGCATCCGCAGCCGAAGCTCGGCGTCGACCGAGGCGAGCGGCTCGTCCAGTAGACAGACCGCGGGCACCCGGATCATCACCCGCGCCAGCGCCACCCGCTGCCGCTCGCCACCGCTGAGCTCGCCCGGCATCCGCTGCAGCAAATGCTCGACGTCGAGGCTGCGGGCCACCTCGCGGACGCGCGCCTCGACGTCGCGTCGCTTGGCACCCCGGGCCCGTTCGCCGATGCCGATGTTCGCCGCGACGCCGAGGTGCGGGAACAGCGCGGCCTCCTGGAACACCATCGCGACGTCCCGGCGGGCAGCGGGCACGTCGGTGACGTCCCGCTCGCCGATGACGACCCGCCCCTCGTCCAGCGTCTCCAGTCCGGCGATCGCGCGCAGCAGCGTCGACTTACCCGACCCCGAGGGTCCGACGATGACCAGCAGTTCACCGTCGGCCGCTTCGAGGTCGATTCCGTCGAGGGCTACGACGTGCGCCCCGCCGTAGGCCCGGAAGCCCTTGCGCGCGGCTTCGACCCGCAGACTCATCGGCCCCGGAGCAGCGGGTCCGCCTGCTTCTGGATCTCGGCGAGGACCTGGTCGAGCGGGACGCCGTCCTCGAAGGCCCGCTGCAACTGGTTGCCGATCACGTCCTCGACCTCCGGCCACGACGGCGTCACCGGTGTGTGCCTCAGTTGCGGGATGGCGTCCAGGAACACCTGCGACGACGCGGGCGGGCGAGCCGGGCTGAGGAACGCGGGCGAGGTCGCGACGGCCTTCAGGGAGGGCACGGTCCGCCCGCCGAGGGCGGTGATGGTCTGGCCCTGCTGACCGACCGCGTAGGCGATGAACTTGGCCGCGGCGTCCTTGTGCTCCGAACTACTCGAAACGCAGTAGGCGTCGGAGTGCAGTACCGAGGCGGGCTTGCCCAGAACAGGCAGGGCGGCGACGTCGAAGTCAAGGCCGCGTTGCTCCCGCAGCGCGGGGACCTCGACCCGCGAGCTCAGGAACATCGCCACCTTCCCGGTCATGAACTGCTCGTCCAGGCCCTGCGCGGCGAGCTGCTTCTTGGTCGGCGTGGTGCCGGTGCCGATCAGGTCGACGACGGCCTGGAGCGCGGCGCGGGCGCCTGGCTCGTGCAGGGTCGTACGGGTCGGAGCCTCGTCGTTGTCGACGATCGAGCCACCGCTACTCCAGATGAACGGCGCCATCCGGGTGATCGACGGGTCGATGCCGACCCCCTTCGTCTTGGCCGTGGTCAAGGCCCGGGCGGTCGCGACGAACTCGGCCCAGGTCCAGCCCGTCTTCGGCGGCGCGACGCCTGCCTGCTTGAACAGTGCGCGGTTCCAGTAGACGACGAGGGAGGAGATGTTCTGCGGCATGCACTGCAGCGCACCGCCATAGCTGAACGCGCGCAGCGGCTCCTCGTAGTACGCGGCTCGGTCGACGCCCTGCTGGTCGAGCAACGGGCCCACCGGGGCAACGGCTCCGCGCTGCACGAAGGGGGCGTACTCGCGGTAGTTGATCAGGAAGGCGTCCGGGGCATCACCCGACGCGAACGCGGTGGACAGCCTGGTCAGGTGGTCCTGACGGCCGACCGCGACGAGGTCGACCTGAGCACCACTCGCCTTCTGGTACGCCGTGACGAGGCTGCGGTAGACCGCCGCCTCCTCTGGATCGGCGCGGACCTGGACGGTGATCTTGGCAGCCGGCGTACTCGACCCGGTGTCGTCGGCTGCGCCCTGTTCTCCCGAGCAGGCGCTCACCGCGAGCAGCGCCGAGACGGCCAGCGCGGCGATCGCTCCCCGGGCGCTCACCCGCGCTCCACGGCGGAGAAGAACGACCGTTGGCCGATGCAGAAGGCGACGAGCGCGGGCGCGGTCACGATGACCGCGGCCGCGAGGTAGATCGGGTACAGAGCTGCCTCCATCTCGCTGAGGCTCCGCAGACCCAGCGCCACCGGCCAGTTGGCAGGCGACGAGACCAGGGTCAGTGGATCCATGAACGTGGACCAGTAGAACAGGCCGGACAGCGCCGCGACCGCCACCACCGCTGGACGCGCCAGTGGAAGCGCGACCTGCCGCCAGACGGCGTACGGGCTCAGGCCCTCGAGCGTGGCGGCTTCGAGCAGCGACGCGGGGATGCGCGAGTACGCGAGCGCGAACAGCAGTACGTAGAAGGGGGTCGTGCCCGCGAGGGCGAGCAGCGCCACCGTGAGCGGGGTGTCGGCGAGGCCCAGGCCGCGCAGCAGGACGACGCGCGGCACCCACAGCGCGGCGGCCGGGATCAGCAGCATGAGCACGGAGATGCCCACGAGCCAGCGGCGCGCACGCCCCCGAGCCGTGACGATCGCGAGCCCGGCCATGGAGGTGACGACGACAGTGACCGGGACCGCGACGACGACGAGCAACAGGGAGTTCAGCAGCAACCGGGCGAGCGGCATGAAGCGCGCTACGGCGGTGTAGTTCGACCACTCGAACGGGTCAGGCCACAGGTCGAGCCCGTCCGGGGGTGGTTGGAGCGGCCGCTGCAGGGAGCCGAGCAGCATGACCACAAGCGGTGCGAGGAAGACGACGCACAGCCCGACCAGCCCGAGGGTCCACCAGGAGGTGGGCCGTCGGGCTGGTCGGCTGAGGCGTTGCAGGGTCAGGATTCAGCTGACTTCAGGAGGCATCCGAGAGCGAGGTCGTCCAGATGCTGCGGCCGTACGTCGCGGCGTAGAGCGTGTCGCTGCCGGCCGGCAGGTCGATGTCGTTGATCGGTACGAGCGGCAGGTTCGCGCCGACCTTGATCCAGGTCGTGCCCAGGTTGGTGGTCCGGAAGACGCCGACGTCGGTCGCGATGAACAGCCACGACTTCTTCGACGGGTGCCGGATGACGTCGTTGATCGGCGCCTGCGGGATGCGTGCGCCGGTGATGTCGGCCCAGTTCCGGCCGCCGTCGCGGGTCATCAGCAGGTGCGGGTACGAGTCACCGGAGCGCCAGCCCGAGAAGCTGGCCCAGGCGATCGCCGGGTCCTGCGGGTCGACCGTGATGCGGGTGACCCAGCGGCCGGGGAAGAGCGGGCTCCGCAGCTTCTCCCAGGTCACCTGGTCGGGGGCTGCCATCGCGTTGCGGCTGACCCAGACCAGACCGCTGTCGGTGCCGGCGTAGACCAGGTTGGGGTCGGCCTTCGTGGTGCCGATCGCGGTGACGGTGCCGAAGCCGGGAGCGCGGGGCTCGGTGCCCTCGGTGAGGTCCGGGCTGATCCGCTGCCACACCCGCTGACCGGCGTCGGTGTTGATCCGGCTGACGTACTCGCTGCCGCCGAACAGGTGCCGCGGGTCGGCGGCGAACTCGAGCGGGGCGACCCAGTTCTTCCGCGCGCCGGGGATCGTCATGGTGAAGCCCGCGCCGTCGACGAAGCCGCGGCAGCCGCCGTTCTGCGAGCAGCCGTAGTACTTGCGGTCGTTGGTCGGGTCGATCCGGTTCATCATCCCGTCGCCGCCGACGAAGCCGAACCAGTCGCCGTTGACGGTGTTGTCGGCCGCCCACGACTTCAGCGAGCCGTTGTCCTGCGAGCCCGCGTTGAGCCTCGAACCGTCCTGGTGCGAGACGTCCATCGCGTAGAACTGCGTCACCGGCAGGCGCGGGGTCTTGGCCCACAGGCCGCGCGCGGCGCCGTTCGCGGTCGACCAGTAGAAGCCGCCGTCGTTGCCGAGGAACACCTTGCCCGGGGTGAAGGGGTCCCACTCGAGGCCGTGCTGGTCGGCGTGCGGGGTCTGCGAGGTCGTCCAGGTGAGACCGCCGTCGCGGCTCTCGGCGAGGCTGACGCCGGCCACGAAGACGTGCTGCGGATCGACCGGGTCGACGTACACGCGGCCGAACCACCAGGCGAACCCGCCGCTGATGGACTGCAGGGTGCCGCCGCTGGTCGGACCGACCGGCGCCCAGGTCGCCCCGGCGTCAGTACTGGTGAAGAAGCCGTTGAAGTTCCCGCCGGCCGTGCTGGAGATGAGGTAGGCGCGGTTCGGGTCGCTGTCGCTGAAGTCGACGCCCATCCGGCCGACGTACGTCGCGGTGACCGGCTGGCCCTCGACGTCGGTGCTCTGCGGCAGCGGCGGCTGCTGGATGTTCGTCCAGGTCTTGCCGGCGTCGGTCGAGCGGTAGAGGAACGAGTTCTTGCCGTAGATGCGCGACTTCTCGTCCCGGATCTTGTCCCAGGTGGTGGCGAGCATGATGTCGGGGTTGTTCTTGTTGATGCTCACGTCGATCGCGCCGGTGGAGGCGCTGTCGGGCACGATGACGCGTTTCCAGCTGATCCCGCCGTCCTCGGTCATGAACAGGCCGCGGGTCGGCTCGGTGTCGTGCAGCGCGCCCATCACCGCGACGAAGACCCGGTCGTCGTCGCGCGGGTCGATGACGATCTGGCCGATCGTGTCGCCGGCCCGCAGGCCGACGTTGGTCCAGTTCGCACCGCCGTCGCCCGACTTGTACACGCCCTTGCCGTAGTACGCCGAGCCGCCGCCGTGGTCCGGCTCGCCGGTGCCGGCCCAGACGATGCCGCGGGAGTCGACCGCGACCGCACCCATTGACTGGGGCAACTGGTCGTCCCACGCGGTGGCGAAGGTGGCGCCACCGTCGTTGGAGCGCCAGAGGCCACCGGTGCCGGTGGCGATGTAGACGACGTCCTTGGTGGTCGGGTCGGCCGCGACGTCGCGGATCCGGCCGCCGATGTTGCTCGGGCCCAGGCCCTTCCAGACCTGGTCGGTGCTCGGCGAGCCCTTGGCGGCGACGCCCATCTGGTTGGACTGCGCGAGCGCGGCCTCGACCGCGGCATCCGGGATGGAGCCGTCGACGGGGTTGGCCCGCTGGAGGTACATCCACTCCTCGGCACCCACCGGATTGGCGGTGGCGATCGACTCCGCGGCCGGCGTGACGCTGCCGGGGTCGGGCCTGCCGGCCGAGACGGCAGCGGCTCCCACCAGCGCGGTGGCGGCCACCGCGGCGATCATCGGAACCAAGGATCTTCTACGCATAGCCACGCGTGCCTCCAGGATCACGGGGGCGCCCCACGCGCCACGATGCGGGGTCACCGTAACACCCGGAAAACATGATTTCACTGGTCTACGACCACCGAATCGAAGGCGGGAGCCTTCTAGAGTGACGCCATGGGCATACGGGCGCTGATCGGTACCTCGGCGGTGACGCTCGCCGTCCTCCTGACGGGGTGTTCGGCCGACGACCCCAAGACCGCGTGCGAGACCCCGGCGTCCGCTCCCCCGGCCGAGACCGCTCTGCTGCCGACGGGGTTGTCCTTGGACGGATTCGCGACCGTCACCCACGTCCAGAAGACGCAGGGACACCTCACGGTCCGGGCGGTCACGGACAAGCCCATCGACGAGGTCACGGTGCTGATCCAGGACGCTGTGACCGGCGCCGGTTACCGGCCCGCGGGGATGGACAACGAAGGGTTCGAGGCGGAGGTGTTCTTCACCTCCGGCTCGTACGCGGCGGGGCAGGCGCTGGTACGCCGAGGCGGGTGCGACGGGCAGTGGGACATCGACCTGGTCCTCATCGATCCCAGCGCCGTGCCCTCGCCGACCGCGAAGCCGGCCCCGACGCCGAGCCCGTCTGCGACCACGGGGTGAACGGGGCTTGGGGCCGTTGTCCACAACGTCGGGCGCCGGGCGCACGAAGTGTCGGCTGTCTCCCATAACCTGGCGGCATGAGCGTCGCAGCGGCAGTCGATGTGCACGGCCACCCGAACGGAGCCCTGTCTCCGTCCCGGGCGGCGGACTTCATGAGCTGCCCGCTCAAGTACCGCTTCCGGGTGATCGACCGGCTGCCGGAGAAGCCGTCCTCCGCGGCCGTCCGCGGCACCGTCGTGCACGCCGTTCTGGAGCGCCTTTTCGACCTGCCGCGCGGCGAGCGCACCCTGGAGCACGCCGCCGAGATGCTCGAGCCGCAGTGGCAACGATTGCTCGAGGAAGAGCCCGAGGTCGCCGAACTGTTCGCCGAGGACGCCGACGGCGCCGAGCTGGCCAAGTGGCTCGCCGAGGCCCACCAACTGCTCGGCAAGTACTTCACCCTCGAAGACCCGAACCTGCTGGAGCCCGCCGAGAGAGAGCTGTACGTCGAGACCGAGCTGGAGTCCGGCCTCACCCTCAGGGGGTACGTCGACCGCCTGGACGTGGCGCCCACCGGCGAGATCCGGGTGGTCGACTACAAGACCGGCCGGTCGCCGTCGGAGTTCTTCGAGGCGAAGGCGCTGTTCCAGATGAAGTTCTACGCGCTGGTGCTCTGGCGGCTCCGCGGGGTCGTACCGGCGATGCTCCAACTGGTGTACCTCGGCAACGGCGAGATCGTCCGCTACGTCCCCGACGAGGCGGACCTGCGCGCCTGCGAGCGCAAGGTCGGCGCCCTGTGGGACGCGATCACCCGGGCGCTGGAGTCCGGCGACTGGCGGCCGAGCCGGGGCCCGCTGTGCGACTGGTGCGACCACAAGGCACTCTGCCCGGCCTGGGGCGGCACTCCCCCGCCGCTGCCGGTCCGATCGGTGGAGGAAGTCGCCCAGGAATCAGCCGGCGTCGACCTGGTCGGAGTGGACGGATGAGTGCCTTGGACGACCGGTTGAGTTCCTGCTCACACCAGGTCGATGCGCAGTACAACCAGTCCTCTCGGATACCGTCCGTACTATGAGCCATCCGCATCCCGACCTCGGTCAACCGCCCCGACTTCACGACAACGCACTCCGCGTGGTCGCTCTCGGCGGCCTCGGTGAGATCGGCCGCAACATGACCGTGTTCGAGCACCGCGGCCGGTTGCTGATCGTGGACTGCGGCGTGCTGTTCCCCGAGGAGCACCAGCCGGGCGTCGACGTGATCCTGCCGGACTTCAGCTGGATCAGGGACCGGCTGGACAAGGTCGAGGCGATCGTCTTGACCCACGGCCACGAGGACCACATCGGCGGTGTGCCGTACCTGCTGAAGGAACGCTCCGACATCCCCGTCGTCGGTTCCAAGCTGACCCTGGCCTTCATCGAGGCCAAGCTGAAGGAACACCGGATCAAGCCGAAGACGATCGAGGTCAAGGAGGCCGACAAGCGCCGCCTCGGCCCGTTCGACTGCGAGTTCCTGGCCGTCAACCACTCGATCCCGGACGGCCTGGCGGTCGCGATCCGGACCAAGGCCGGCCTGGTCCTGCACACCGGTGACTTCAAGATGGACCAGTTCCCGCTGGACCGCCGGCTGACCGACCTGCGCGGCTTCGCCAAGCTCGGCGAGGAGGGCGTGGACCTGTTCCTGACCGACTCCACCAACGCCGACGTGCCCGGTTTCACCACCGCCGAGAAGGACCTCGGCCCGGCGATCGACACCGTCTTCCGGACCGCGCCCGGCCGGATCATCGTGTCCAGCTTCGCCAGCCACGTGCACCGGATCCAGCAGGTGCTGGACGCCGCCAAGCTCGGCGGCCGCAAGGTCGCCTTCGTCGGCCGCTCGATGGTCCGCAACATGGGCATCGCCGGCGACCTGGGCTACCTGAAGATCCCGAAGGGCCTGATCGTCGACCTGAAGGAACTGGAGAAGCTGCCGGACCGCAAGGTCACGCTGATCTGCACCGGTTCCCAGGGCGAGCCGATGGCGGCGCTGGCCCGGATGGCCAACCGCGACCACATGATCCGGATCGGCGACGGCGACACGGTGCTGATGGCCAGTTCGCTGATCCCGGGCAACGAGAACGCGATCTACGGGCTGATCAACGGGCTGATCCGCTGGGGCGCGAACGTCGTCCACAAGGGCAACGCGAAGGTGCACGTCTCCGGCCACGCGAGCGCGGGCGAACTGGTCTACTGCTACAACCTGGTCAAGCCGCGCAACGTGATGCCGGTGCACGGCGAGTTCCGGCACCTGAAGGCGAACGGCGAGCTCGCGGTCAGCACCGGAGTACCGGCGGACCGGGTGATCCTGGCCGAGGACGGCGTGGTGGTCGACCTGGACAAGGGCCGCGCGAGGATCGTCGGCAAGGTCGAGGCGGGCTATGTGTACGTCGACGCGATGACCGTCGGCGGTGTCACCGAGGCGAACCTGAAGGATCGGCGGGCCTTGGCCGAGGAAGGCGTCGTCACCGTCGTGCTCCTGGTCGACGCGAACACCGGCCGGCTGGCCGAGCCGCCGGACTTCCTGGCCCGCGGTTTCGTCCACGACGACACCACCTTCAAGGAGGTCATCCCGATCATCGAGGAGTGCCTCGCGAAGGCCGCGTCAGAGGGCATCGGCGACCCGCACCAACTGGAGCAACTGGTCGGCCGCTCGGTAGGCAACTGGACCTGGCGCCATTGGCGCCGCCGCCCGGTCATCATCCCGGTAGTAATCGACGCCTAACCAGCGGCTGGCGGGGCAGATGCCCGCACCCTGAGCCCCTCCAGACAGACGACCTTTGAAGAAACCTGCGAGCTTGCTCGCGTGCCCGGCCAGGCAAGTCCTGCCCCGCTGGGCTCGCGAGCTCGCAGTTGTTGGTGAGGGGTCTGTTCGAACACCGAGCGGGCCGGGGGTGTGGGGGCGGCGGACCTGGGGGCGGATAGCGTTCTGGCATGACCGTGAATGTCGTCGATCAGGCCGTGGCGATTCGGACGATGGGGCTGGGGAAGAGCTACGGCGCCGGCGAGACCCGGATCGACGCGTTGGCGGACGTGAGTGTGGACTTCGGACGGGCCCGGTTCACGGCGATCATGGGTCCGTCGGGGTCGGGCAAGTCCACCTTGCTGCACTGTCTGGCGGGGCTTGACCGGCCGACTTCAGGTCAGGTGATGCTTGGTGACGTCGAGCTCAGCAGCCTCGGCGAGAAGGCGCTCACGCACCTGCGGCGCGACCGGGTCGGCTTCGTGTTTCAGGCGTTCAACCTGGTCCCGACGCTCACCGCGCTCGAGAACATCACGCTGCCGCTCGACCTGGCCGGTCGCAAGCCCGACGCCGAGTGGCTCGACAAGGTGATCACCACCATCGGCCTAAGGGATCGCCTGAGCCACAAGCCGTCCGAGTTGTCGGGTGGTCAGCAGCAGCGGGTGGCCTGTGCCCGTGCGCTCGCGTCGCGGCCGGACGTGGTGTTCGCGGACGAGCCGACGGGCAACCTCGACTCGCGGTCGTCGGCGGACGTGCTCGGCTTCCTGCACCACTCGGTGCGCGAGTTCGGCCAGACCGTGGTGATGGTGACGCACGACCCGACCGCGGCGGCGTACGCCGACCGGGTGCTCTTCCTCGCCGACGGCCGGCTGCGGTCCGAACTGCTGGACCCGACCGCCGAGTCCGTCCTCGACACGATGAAGCGGCTCGACACCCGCGAGGACGGCTGATGCTCAAGCTCGGCCTGCGGTCGGTGCTCGCGCATCGGCTCCGGTTCGTCCTGTGCACGGTGGCCGTCCTGCTCGGGGTCGCCTTCGTGAGCGGTGCGCTGATCTTCACCGACACCCTGTCGGCCGCCCTGAAGAAGAACTTCGCCGGGAGTACTGCGGACATCACCGTCACCCCGGTCTCCACCCTGTCGACGAATACCGACCCGGCCGCCGGACGTCCCCCGACGCTCTCCTCGAACCTCGCGAACCAGGTGGCCGGCGTACCGGGGGTCGCCTCGGCCGATGGGCAGTTGCTCGTCGCCGGCAGCCAGATCCTCGGCTCGGACGGGCAACCGATCGAGACGTACGGCCTGCCCACGTTCGCTGCCAGTTGGCCGCACGGTCAGCGAACCTCGCCGTTCAGGCTGCTCGACGGCGATCCTCCCGCAGGTCAGAGACAACTCGGCCTCGACCAGTCCAGCGCGAAACGCGCGGGCTACGAGATCGGCGACGAGGTGAAGGTCGTCACCCCGACCAGAGCCGTGACGGCGACCCTGACCGCGATCACGACTCCTGTCCTGGCGGGAAGATCGGCCGGCGCGCCGCTCGTCACGTTCGACTCGGCGACCGCGCAACTCCTGCTGCTCGGCCAGACCGGCTGGACCTCCATCGCCGTCTCCCTCGAACCCGGCCAGGACGCCGCGGCGGTCAGCAAGGCGATCGCCGCGATCGCCGGCGGTGACGTCAGTGTCCGCACCGCCGCCCAGGTCGCGGCCGACGGCGAGAACGCGCTCGACGAGACGTTCGGCGGTTTCAGCGCGGTGCTGCTGATGTTCGCGGGCCTGGCCCTGTTCGTGGGCGCGTTCCTGATCGTCAACACCTTCGCGATGCTCGTCGCCCAGCGCTCGCGCGAGCTCGGGATGCTGCGGGCGATCGGCGCCTCACGCGGCCAGGTGACCGGGACGGTGCTCGCCGAGGCCCTCGTGATCGGCGCGATCGGCTCGACCCTGGGCTTCGGCCTTGGTGCCGGCGTGGCCGCGGGTATCCGGGCGCTCTATCAGGGCATCGAGCTGGCCATTCCGACCGCGAGCCTCCAGATCAATGCCTCGACGGTCATCGCCTGCTATGTCGTGGGGGTCGGCGTCACGCTCGCCGCCGCCTATCCCGCCGCCCGCCGCGCCGGCAAGCTGCCGCCCGTCGCCGCGATGCGCGAGGACGCGGCGCTGCCGGAGCGGTCGATGCTGCTCCGGGGCATCATCGGCGGGTTCATGGTGCTGATGGCAGCCACCCTCTACGCGATCGCCCTCACCCTCTCCGGCCTGCCCGGCGCGATCCTGCTCGGCTTCGGCGCCGGGATCGCCCTGCTCGGCATGGTGATGACGAGCCCCCTCATCAGCCGGTACGCCGTACGCGGGCTGATGTCGCCGTTCGGCCGCACCGCGCCCGTCACCTTGGGCCGCCGGAACGCCGAGCGCAACCCCCGCCGGACCTCCGCGACCGCCTCCGCGCTGATGATTTCGCTCGCGCTGATCAGCGGCCTGGTGGTGATCGCGGCCTCGGCCAAGGCTTCCATCGAGCAGGGCATCAAGGACGCGGTCGGCACCTCCGAGCTCCTGGTCACCGGCGACGACGGCAGCGCCTTCAGCAGCCAGGTCGGCGACCGGATCGCCGCGGTACCGGGGATCTCGGCGGTGCATCGGCTCCGGCAGTTGCCGGGCGAGGTCGACGATCGGGCGGTCACCGTCTCCGGGGTGGCCGACGGCACGCTCGACGGACCGATCACCACCAAGTTCGAGGCGGGTTCGGCCGACGGGCTGAAGACCGGACAAGCGGTCCTCCCCCGGAACCTGGCGAAGGCCCTCAAGCTGTCGGTCGGCGAGACGTTCACCCTGACCACCCTCACCGGCGACCACGAACTGACGCTGGCCGGCGTGATCGCGCCGAACCGGCAACTGAACGCGGTGGTCCTCGCGCTGCCCGCCTTCACCGCGGTCGGCGGCGCCGGCACCGACTCGGTCCTGTACGTCGAAGTTGCCGACGGCACCGATATCGCCCAGGCGGGCCAGGCCGTGGCCGGGCAGCTGAAGGACTACCCGACCGTCGCGGTGCGCGACCAGGCCGCGTACGCCGACGGCGCGCGCGGGCCGGTCGACACCGTCCTCGGCGTGGTCGGGATGCTGCTCACCCTGGCGGTCCTGATCGCCGTGCTCGGCATCGTGAACACGCTGGCGCTGAGCGTGGTCGAGCGGACCCGCGAGATCGGCCTGCTGCGCGCGATCGGGATGGACCGTCCGCAGCTGCGGCGGATGCTGCAGGTCGAGGCGATCGCGATCGCGCTGCTGGGCGCGGTGCTGGGGGTCGCGATCGGCGTGCTGTTCGGTGCGTCGGTGCAGAAGGTGATGGTGGACGACGGCCTCGGCGTGCTGGACGTCCCGGTGCTCCAACTGGTGATCGCGCTGGTCGTGGCGGCAGCGGTCGGCGTACTGGCCGCAGTGTGGCCGTCACGCCGCGCAGCGAAGCTCGACGTACTACGCGCAATCGCAACCGAGTGAGCAGCAGCCAGGACATCCATTCACGGGTAGCCTGCCGTTGTGCCGGGCAGCGTGCAGTCCATCGAGCGGGCCGCCGCAGTACTGCGGCTCCTCGCCGCCGCCCCGAACGGGTTGGGCGTGGCGGAGCTCGGCAACGCGCTGGGGCTGGCCAAGACGACCGTGCACGGCATCCTCAAGACCCTGCATCAGGTGGGTTTCGTCGAGCAGGAGGCCAGCGGCGCGCACTACCGGCTCAGTGATGCCTTCGGCCGGCTCGGAGAGACCTATCTGGACCCGAACGAGCTCCGCAGCCGGGCGATCAACTGGGCCGACTCGCTGGCGTCCCGCAGCGGCGAGGTGGTCCGGGTCGGGCGGCTGGTCGAGGGCAAGGTGATGGTCGTCCACCACGTCTTCCGGCCGGATGACAGCGATCAGGACCTGGACGTCGGTACTACGTTGCCGCCGCACGCGTGCGCTCTCGGCAAGGCGGTGCTCGCCTTCGACGCCAGTGGAGCCGCCAGGCCCGCCAAGCTCGACGCGTACACCACTCGGACGATCGTCGACCCGACCCGGTTGGCCGAGGAGTTGATCGCGGTCCGGGCGAAGGGCTGGGCCGCGGAGTTCGAGGAGCACACCGTCGAGTTGGCCGGCATCGCGGCGCCGATTCGCGGGCTGGGCGGGCTCGTCGTCGGGGCGGTCGGCCTCACCGGCCGGATCGAACGCATCTGCGACAGCAGGCTGCGGCACCGGACCGACCTGGTCACGATGGTCCGCGCCACCGCCGAAGCCATCGGCCGGGACCTCCGAGAGGACCGCTGATGCCCGGGCTCACCGTCACTCGTCCCCTCCGCCCCGCCCTTGATCACCCTCACCTCGCCCGTCGGCATCGCCTTCACCCTCAGCCTCGGGTTACCCTCAAGCTCGCCTTGAGCTTCAAGGCACCACAGCCGGAGGGTTGCTGATGGCTGAGCAGTATGTGGCGGCTGTTGACCAAGGCACCAACTCGACCAGATGCATCCTGTTCGACCGCCGCGGCCGGCTGGTGTCGGTCGCGCAGCGGGAGCACAAGCAGCACTTCCCGAGGCCCGGCTGGGTCGAGCACGACGCCGCCGAGATCTGGCGCAACGTCACCCGGGTGGTCCCGTCGGCGATCCGCCAGATCGGCGCCGAGCCCTCGCAGATCGTTGCCATCGGCATCACCAACCAGCGGGAGACCAGCTTGCTCTGGGACCGCAGCACCGGCCGGCCGATCGGTCACGCGGTGGTCTGGCAGGACACCCGCACCGACCGCCTGATCACCGAACTCGCCGGCGACCAGGGCGCGGACCGGTTCGCCGACCTGTGCGGCCTGCCCTTGACCACCTACTTCTCCGCGCCCCGCCTGCGTTGGATGCTGGACCACACCCCCGGCCTGCGGGCTCGGGCGGAACGTGGCGAGGTGCTCTTCGGCACGATGGAGACCTGGCTGATCTGGAACTTCACCGGCGGCCCGAACGGCGGGTTGCACGCCACCGACGTGACGAACGCCAGTCGCACGATGCTGATGAACATCGAGACGCTGGAGTGGGACGACCAGTTGCTGGCCGCGTTCGACGTACCGCGGAGCCTGCTGCCGGAGATCCGGCCGTCGTCGGGGGTGTTCGCGACGGCCACGGACGTGGTTCCCGGAGTACGGATCGGTGCGGCGCTCGGGGATCAGCAGGCGGCGCTGTTCGGCCAGACGTGCTTCAGTCCGGGTGAGGCGAAGTGCACGTACGGCACCGGGTCGTTCCTGTTGCTGCACACGGGCAAGGAGATCGTCCGGTCGACCCACGGCATGCTGACGACGGTGGCTTACCAGATCGGCTCGGAGCCGGCGGCGTACGCGCTGGAAGGGTCGATGGCCGTCACCGGGTCGCTGGTCCAGTGGTTTCGCGACGGGCTCGGCCTGATCCACACGGCCGCCGAGATCGAGACGCTGGCGCGAACCGTCGACGACAACGGCGGCGCCTACATCGTGCCCGCGTTCTCCGGCCTGTTCGCGCCGCACTGGCGCAGCGAGGCGCGCGGTGTGATCGCGGGCCTGACGTCCTACATCACCAAGGGGCATCTGGCCCGGGCCGTCCTCGAGGCGACCGGCTTCCAGACCCTCGAGGTGGTCGACGCGATGAACGCCGACTCCGGGATCGCGCTGACGGCGCTGAAGGTGGACGGCGGGATGACGGCGAACAACCTGCTGATGCAGTTCCTCGCCGACCTGCTCGACGTACCAGTGGTCCGCCCGATGGTGACCGAGACGGTCTCGCTCGGCGCCGCGTACGCCGCCGGCCTAGCTGTCGGCTACTGGCCGGACCTCGAGGGCCTGCGCAGCAACTGGCACCGGGCCGGCCAGTGGCTCCCCCACATGGACCCCGAGCGGCGCGCCACGGAGTACGCGAACTGGCAAGCCGCCGTTCAACGCACCTTCGGCTGGATCCGCCCAGACCAGTAGGCCTCAGTCAGGGGCGCCAGATCCAGTTCTCGCGTTCGTAGCGGATCTCGAAGCCGGTGCGGAGCATGTTGTTCAGCGAACGGTTCTGCTCACCCTCAGCCGGCTTGCCGGTCTCCCCGCTCAGCCACTTCACGCCCGCCGCGGCCGCATGCCGTGCTCGGGCGGCCAGCAGTGCGGACTGGGCACCGCGACCGCGATGGCTGGGCAGCGTCGAAGCGCCGGCGAACTCGGCCACCTCGCCCTTGATCACCACGGACGCAGCGGCGATCATCTGGTCGCCGTCCCAGGCCGCGTACGCCGACCAGTCGGGCCGCTCCACGACGCCCTGCACCATCGGGGCGAAGTGCTCCTCCGGCATCCCGAAGCCGCGGGTCAGCACCGAGGCCCACTGCGCGGCATCCTCGGGACCGACCACGTCGATCCGCAGATCGGTCTCGGCCGACTCGACCAGTCCGGCAAGCCTCGCCAGTTTCAGCCAGCGACTGCCTTCGGTGATGCCCTCTTTCTCCCGGATCGCGTCCCAGTCCGCCGGGAGCGCGGCCGGCGCGAACTGCAGGGTCGCCAACCGCACGCCCTGCTCGCGGTAGAACGCGGTGATCTCACCGACCAGGTCAGCCGTCACCGGCTCGCTGAAGCCGAAACCGAGCGCCTTGCTCCAGTAGTCCGTGACGTCGTTGCGCACCGCCAGCACGACACCGCCGCCGATCCGCGTCGACGCCATTCCCAACGTCTCCACGATCTCGGGCGGCGCCACGCTCTCGTACCCCCAGAGCGCCTCGGCCTCGGCCAGTTCGAGCAGTTCGGCGATCCGGTCCAACGACATACGGGCATCCTCCGGGCAACGGGCGTGAACTCCACTGCCGACTGTAGGCCGCGGACCGGAACTACCCAATGAACTCCGCTCGCCGAAAGCGTGCCGTAAGCAACAACACGGCCGTGCTCACTGCTCAGGCCGGCGAGACGATGTCCGGAGCCTCGAGGCGGACCTTGTCGGCGGACTCGTCGTCGGGCTGGTCCTGGGAGTCGCGTTCGGACCGGACCCGCTGCTGGTAGAAGGAGACCTCGCGTTCGACCGTCTGCTCGTCCCAGCCGAGCACCGGCGCCATCAGCCGGGCGGCCGCCTCCGCCGCCTCGACACCGCGGTCCCAGGCCTCGATCGAGATCCTGGTCCGCCGAGCCAGTACGTCGTCCAGGTGCCGGGCGCCCTCGTTCGTGGCGCCGTACACGATCTCGGCCTTCAGGTAGTCCTGCGTGCCGGGCAGTTGCTCACCCAGCGACGGGTCCTTCTCGACCAGTTCGAGCACCTCGTTGATCAGCGCGCCGTACCGGTTGAGCAGGTGCTCGATCCGGGCCACGTGTAGCCCCGAGCGCTGCGCGATCAGGTGCCGCTGGTTCCACATCGCGTGGTAGCCGTCGGCGCCGACCAGCGGGGTGTTCTTGGTCACCGACTTCGGCACCCGGCCGTCGAGCGCGTTGGCGGCCGCGTCGATGGCGTCCTTGGCCATCACCCGGTACGTCGTGTACTTGCCGCCGGCAACAACCACGAGACCGGGCGCCGCGTGCGCCACCACGTGCTCGCGGGACAGCTTCGACGTGCTCTCCGACTCCCCCGCCAGAAGGGGTCGGAGGCCCGCGTACACGCCCTCCACGTCCTCCCGCGTCAACGGCGTGGTGAGCACGGCGTTGACGTGGTCGAGCAGATACTCGATGTCCTTGCTGGTCGCGGCCGGGTGGGCCTTGTCCAGGTTCCAGTCGGTGTCGGTGGTGCCGATCAGCCAGTGCCGGCCCCACGGGATGATGAAGAGCACGGACTTCTCGGTCCGCAGGATCATCCCGGTGCTCGACTGGATCCGGTCCTTCGGCACCACCAGGTGGATGCCCTTCGACGCGCGCACGTGGTACTGCCCGCGCTCGCCGACCATCGCCTGGGTGTCGTCGGTCCAGACGCCGGTCGCGTTGACGACCTGCTTGGCCCGTACTTCGAACTCCCGCCCGCTCTCCAGGTCCTTCGCCTGCACCCCGGTGACCCGCTCGCCCTGCCGCAGGAACCCGGTCACCTTGACCCGGTTGGCGACATGCGCGCCGTACGAGGCCGCAGTACGGGACAGCTCCATCGTGTGACGGGCGTCGTCGACCTGGGCGTCGTAGTACTGGAGTGCGCCGACCAGGGCGGACTTCTTCAGGCTCGGGACCAGCCGCATCGCGCCACGGCGGGTCAGGTGCTTGTGGATGGGCAGGCCTGCGCCGAGACCCGCGGTGTGCGCCATCGCGTCGTACAGCGCGACGCCGGCGCCCGCGTAGTACCGCTCCCACCACCGGTGCTGCAGGGGGTAGAGGAACGGCACCGGCTTGACCAGGTGGGGCGCAAGGCGCTGCAGGAGCAGACCACGCTCATGCAGCGCCTCGTGCACCAATCGGAAGTCCAGCATCTCCAGGTAGCGCAAGCCGCCGTGCACCAACTTGCTCGACCGGCTGGAGGTACCGCTCGCGAAGTCGCGAGCCTCCAGCAGTCCGGTGGTCAGGCCCCGGGTGGCGGCGTCGAGGGCCGCTCCGCCGCCGACCACCCCGCCACCGATCACCAGGATGTCGAGCTCCCGGCCGTCCGCCATCGCCTCGATGGCCTCGGTCCTCGCTTGCGGTGACAGTGCCACTGCGCCCACTGTGCTGTTCCTTCCGTCTATCGCTTGGTACTGCGTACTACCTGCCGGTGCCCCGGCGGATCAGTCGACGTCGACCCAGTCGAGCGTGCGCTGGACGGCCTTCTCCCAGCCCTTGTACCCATCGGCACGCTGTTCGTCGTTCCACTCCGGGGTCCAGCGCTTGTCCTCGTTCCAGTTCTGGACCAGCTCGTCGGTGTTGTTCCAGAAGCCCACCGCCAGGCCGGCCGCGTACGCCGCCCCGAGCGCGGTGGTCTCCGCGACGACCGGCTTGCTCACCGGTACGCCGAGGATGTCCGCCTGCATCTGCATGCACAGCTCGTTCGCGGTCACGCCACCGTCCACCTTGAGGACCTCGAGCTTCACGCCGGAGTCCTTCTCCATCGCGTCGGCGACGTCCTTGCTCTGGTAGCAGATCGCTTCCAGTGTCGCTCGGGCCAGGTGAGCGTTGGTGTTGAACCGGGACAGGCCGACGATCGCGCCCCGCGCGTCGGACCGCCAGTACGGCGCGAACAGGCCGGAGAACGCCGGGACGAAGTACACGCCGCCGTTGTCCTCGACCTGCCGGGCCAGCGTCTCGGTCTCACTCGCGCCCGAGATGATGCCGAGCTGGTCCCGCAGCCACTGGACGGCCGATCCGGTGACGGCGATCGATCCCTCCAGCGCGTACACCGGGGCCTCGTCGCCGAACTTGTAGCACATCGTGCTGAGCAGACCCGCCTTGGAGCGGACCAGCTCGGTGCCGGTGTTCAGCAGCATGAAGTTGCCGGTGCCGTAGGTGTTCTTGGCCTCGCCCGGGTTGAAGCAGACCTGGCCGACGGTCGCGGCCTGCTGGTCCCCGAGGTCACCCGTCAGCGGTACGACGCCGCCGAGCGGGCCGTTCGCCAGCGTCTCGCCGTACTTGTTCGGGTCCGACGACGGACGGATCTCCGGCAGCATCTGCCGGGGGATGTCGAAGAACGAGATCAGCTCGTCGTCCCAGTCGAGCGTCTCCAGGTTCATCAGCATCGTGCGGCTGGCGTTGGTGACGTCGGTGATGTGGACACCGCCGTCGGTCCCGCCGGTCAGGTTCCACAGCAGCCAGGTGTCGGTGTTGCCGAACACGGCGTCACCGGCCTCGGCGGCCTCGCGGACCCCGTCGACGTTCTCCAGGATCCACTGGACCTTGCCGGCCGAGAAGTACGTCGCCGGCGGCAGGCCGGCCTTCTGCCGGATCACGTCGCCCTTGCCCTCGCGCTCGAGCGCCGAGGCGATCCGGTCGGTCCGGGTGTCCTGCCAGACGATCGCGTTGTAGTACGGCCGGCCGGTCTTGCGGTTCCAGACCACGGCCGTCTCGCGCTGGTTGGTGATGCCGAGTGCCGCCAGGTCACCGGCCTGGAGACCCTGCGCGTTCATCGCGGTCCGGACCACCGAACTGGTGCGTTCCCAGATCTCGACCGGGTTGTGCTCGACCCAGCCGGCCTGCGGCAGGATCTGCTTGTGCTCCAGCTGGTGGATGCCCACCTCGTTGCCGGAGTGGTCGAAGATCATGAAGCGGGTGCTCGTGGTGCCCTGGTCGACGGCACCTACGAAGTCAGCCATGGAATTTCCTCTCCTCACACAGCGTGGTCGTTGCGTTGCTCATGCGCGGGTCTCGGTCTCGGGGATGCGGCCCGGTTCCTCGTCCTCGTCCGCGATCGGCAGGTTGCGCCCGACCAGCAGGTCGTACAGGAACGCGCCGACCAGCGCGCCGAGGATCGGTGCCACGATCGGCACCCAGAAATACAGATCCCCGAACTGATCTTTGAACGCTCCCCCGTAGCCGGTGAAGAAGGACGCCAGCCGCGGCCCGAAGTCACGCGCCGGGTTGATCGCGTACCCCGCGTTGGTGCCCCACGCCATCCCGATGCCGACGACCACCAGGCCGACGATCAACGGCGCCAGGTTGGCGGCCGGCGAGGTGTTCCGCATGTCCACGATCGCGAGGATCAGGAACATCAGGATCGCCGTACCGATGATCTGGTCCCGGAAACCGCCCCACATGCCGACGCCGAGGTCCAGGCTGCCGTTGCCCGGCAGGGTGGAGAACACGCCCTGGCTCTTGATCGTGAGGCCGGGATCGAACTTGTTGAGTGCCTCGGTGTAGTTCCAGCGAACCACGAGCGCCGCCAGGAACGCTCCGAGGAACTGTGCCACCGAGTACGGCAGCACCTTCTTCCAGCTGAACCCGCGGAACGTCGCCAGCGCGATCGTCACCGCCGGATTCAGGTGCGCGCCGGTCATCCGGCCCGCCGTGTAGATGCCCAGGGTCACTCCAAGCCCCCAGGCCCATGCGATGGAGTCGTGATTGCCGATCCCCGCCGCCACCACCTGGGCGACGACACCACAGCCGAACAGGATCAGGATGAACGTGCCGGCAAGCTCGGCGGAGCACTCCCCCAGAAGGGTCTTCGCCTTGACCGCCTCGGTCGTAGCCATGCTTGATCTCCCTTCCACCCCGTGACGACCACGGAGAACTGGAATGTAGGAGCGTTAGCGAGGCGGCACAACGCCACTCGTTCGACATTGTCGAACGCCACGGTACCGTCGGCCGGTTGCGACACTCGGGGGCCTGTTCGGGACGACAATCGGACCAGAACCAACCATTCCGGGCCCTCATCTCGTCAGGGTGGTCAGAAGCGGACGGGAGCCTCCAGGCGCCTGCCGGCAGGAGGGAGTCGGATGAGCGGGCGAGATCCCGGAGCGTTCGCGGAGTTCGCGACCAGCAAACACGGAGCGTTGTACCGCTACGCCTATCTGCTGGCCGGCGAGCAGGGCCTGGCCGAGGACCTGGTACAGGAGGCACTGACCAAGACCTACGTCGCCTGGGGACGGCTCCGCGACCCGGCCAACGCCGAGGCTTACACCCGCAAGGCGATCACCTCCATCGCGATCAGTTGGTGGCGCCGGAAGGCCTGGCGGGCCGAGCGACCTCGCGACGACGTACCGGACCGGCCGCTGGAGGCCCGCGCCGACGAGGTGACCGCCCGGATCTGGCTGTGGCAGGAGTTGCGCCGGCTGCCGCCCAGACAACGCGCGGCGCTGGTCCTGCGGTACTACGAGGACCTCACCATCGTCCAGACGGCCGAGATCCTCGGTTGCTCGGAAGGCACCGTGAAGAGCCAGGTCTCGGACGCACTCGTGAAACTCCGCGCCCGGCTCGGTGGCGACGTCGTACTGATCATGGAGAAGGCGGGGATGGCGGAATGACCGACTTGCTGAGAGACACCCTCACCGACCAGGCGAACAGCACCGAACCACCGGGCCTCGACCTGGAGCGGATCATCTCGGCCGGGGACCGCCGGCGGCGCCGCCGCCGTACGGTCGCTGTCGCGGGTACCGCGATGATCACCCTGGCCGTCATCGCCACCGGGCTCGCCGTGGTCGGGGTGACGGACCGCGAGCCGGCGCCGGCAGCCCTGCCGTTCACCGAGCGCCGCGCCACCTACGCGGCCGGGACCGAGATCCACTACGGCAAGGACGTCATCTCGGTGGCGCCGAACAAGATCAGCGCCTTCGTCCAGACCGACGCCGGCTTCGTGTTCGTCACCGAACCGGGTGGCGTCTTCGTCGCCGACGGCCGGGAGGTCCGCCGGATCAGGCCCGACAACACCACCTCGGCGCTGGCCGCGGACAACCGCGGCACGCTGGCCGGTTGGGTCCAGGACAACAGCGACGGCAGCAGCGACTCGGTGGTCTACGACGTGGCGGCCGACCGCGAACTCGTCAGCACCCCGACCGGAAACGAGGAATCGCTCGGGTCGCGGGTCCAGGCGCCGCGCATCATCGCGATCGACGGCAACTCCGCGTACTTCGGCACGCTCCGCGGCGTGTATCGCTGGGACGTGACGGCGAACAAGGGCGAGTTTCTCGCCACCGCCCTGCCGAACGCGGTCCGTACCGCGTCGTCCGGGCTGCTGGTGTACCAAAGGCCGCTGCAGCAGCCGAAGCCCGGCCTCCGGCTGGCGGCCGGACCCACGCCGAGCGATTCCGGCGGCCGTGAGTTCGTCGGCCAGCAGGCCTTCCTCTCCCCCACCGCCAAGTACCTGCTGACCAGCCCGGACGATCTCGTCTCCGTCGAACCGAGTTGGGCCGGCCTTCAACTGTTCGAGGTCGCCACCGGCCGGAAACTCCCCTTGCCCTGGGCCGACCACTCCCGGCTGATCTTCAGCCAGTGGATCGACGACAACACCTTCATCGCCGTCGGCGAACGCCGGAACTCCCCTTCTTCCGAGGTGGACCTCCTCACCTGCTCCACCCAATCCCTCACCTGCCAGGTCACCACTCCGGCCTTCTCCACCTTCACCTTCACCAAGACCCCGCCCCGCACCCCGCCGTTCGTCCTTCCCCTCGGCACCCCCATGTACTGGCTGTTCAAGTAGCCCGGACAGCACAACGTCCGAAGAGCCTGAGGCTTGTGACCTGGGTTCTTCGGACGTCGGGGTGTGGCTGGTCAGTCGGCGGTGGTGGCCTTCGCGGTGGTGGCTGCGGGGAGGTTCTCCGGGAAGTGGCAGGCCGCCTGGTGGCCGGGGGCCAGTTCCAGCAACGGCGGTTCGACCGTCTTGCAGATGTCCTGCGCCTTCCAGCAGCGGGTGTGGAAGCGGCAGGCGGGCGGGGGGTTGATCGGGCTGGGGACGTCACCCTGGAGCCGGATGCGTTCCCGCTTGCCCTTCCGCTTGGTGTCCGGGATCGGTACCGCGGACAGCAGCGCCACCGTGTACGGGTGCATCGGCTTCTCGTACAGGCTGACCCGGTCGGCGATCTCCACGATCTTGCCGAGGTACATCACCGCCACCCGGTCCGACACGTGCCGGACGACGGACAGGTCGTGCGCGATCATCACGTAGGTGAGGTCGAACTCCTCCTGCAGGTCCTCCAGCAGGTTGACCACCTGGGCCTGGATCGACACGTCGAGCGCGGACACCGGCTCGTCGGCGACGATCAACTTCGGCCGCAGCGCCAGGGTCCGGGCGATCCCGATCCGCTGCCGCTGACCACCCGAGAACTCGTGCGGGTAGCGGTTGTAGTGCTCCGGGCTCAGGCCGACCAGTTCGAGCAACTCCTGAACGGCCTTCTTGGTGCCGTTCTCGGTCTTGACGTTCTGGAGCTTGAATGGCGCACCGACGATCTTGCCGACCGTGTGGCGCGGGTTCAGCGAGCCGTACGGGTCCTGGAAGATCATCTGGACGTCCTTGCGGAGCGGCCGCATCTTGCCCTCGGACAGGTGACTGATGTCCCGGCCCTCGAAGATGATCTTGCCGTCCGTCGGCGCCAGCAACCGGGTCAGCAACCGGCCGGTGGTGGTCTTGCCGCAGCCCGACTCCCCCACCAGCGACAGCGTCTCGCCCTTGGTGACGGTGAAGTCCAGCCCGTCCACCGCCTGGACCGCGCCCACCTGGCGCTGCAGCAGGCCCTGCCGGATCGGGAAGTGCTTGGTCAGCTTCGACACCGACAGCAGTTCCTCGCCGAGCGGCTTGGCCGGCGCGGCTGGTTCGGTTTCAGCAGAGGTCACAGTGGCTCCGTCGTTCCGTCGATATCACAGCTTCGGCTCGATCTCGGTCTCCCAGATCTCCTGGCGCTGGGCCGTCGACAGGTGGCAGGCCACCTTGTGTCCGGCGCCGACGTCCAGCAGTTCCGGCCGCTCGGTCTCGCTCGCGCCGCCGTTGAGGTGCGCGTAGGTGCAGCGCGGGTTGAAGGCACACCCCGGCGGCACGTTGATGAGGCTCGGCGGGGTCCCCTTGATCGGGATCAGTCGTTCGGTGCGCTCCCGGTCGATCCGCGGCATCGAGCCGAGCAGGCCCCAGGTGTAGGGGTGCTGCGGCCGGTCGAAGATGTCCTCCGCGGTGCTGTACTCGATCGCGCGGCCGGCGTACATCACCTGGATGTCGTCAGCCAGTTCGGCGACCACGCCGAGGTCGTGGGTGATGATGATGACGGCGGAGTTGAACTCCCGCTGCAGGTCCCGGATCAGGTCCAGGATCTGCGCCTGCACGGTCACGTCGAGCGCCGTGGTCGGCTCGTCCGCGATCAGCAGGTCGGGGTCGCAGGACAGCGCCATCGCGATCATCGCCCGCTGCCGCATGCCACCGGAGAACTGGTGCGGGTACGCGTCCACCCGCTTGTCCGGCTGCGGGATGCCGACCCGGTCGAGCATGTCGATGGCGTGCTTGCGGGCGACCGCCTTGGTCACCTGGTTGTGCACCCGGTAGGCCTCGACGATCTGGTGGCCGACCGTGTAGTACGGGTGCATCGCCGACAGCGGGTCCTGGAAGATCATCGCCATCCGCTTGCCGCGCAGCAGCCGGACCTCTTCCGCGCTCGAGCTGACCAGGTCCTGGCCGTCGAGCAGTACCTCGCCGCTGATCCTGGCCGAGCCGCCCTTGTGCAGGCCCATGATCGACAGGCTGGTGACGCTCTTGCCGGAACCGGACTCGCCCACGATGCCGAGCGTCTTGCCCCGGTCCAGGTCGAACGACAGCCCGTCGACGGATTTGACCAGGCCGTCGTCGGTCGGGAAGTGCACCCGCAGGTCGCGGACCGAGAGGAATGCGTTGCTGTTGGTCATTTGGCGCGCACCCTCGGGTCGACGACGGCGTACAGGAGGTCGACGATCAGGTTCGCGAGCACGATGAAAACGGCCGCGACCAGCGTCACGCCGAGGATCTTCGGCAGGTCGTTGGCGACGATGCCGTCGACCGCGTACTTGCCCAGCCCCGGCAGGGAGAACGTCTTCTCGGTCAGTACGGCGCCGCCGAGCAGCAGGCCGACGTCCAGACCGAAGATGGTGAGGATCGGCGTCAGCGCACCACGGAGTCCGTGCTGGACCACGACCGTCCGCTCCGGCAGACCCTTGGCCCGGGCGGTCCGGATGAAGTCCTCGTTCATCGTCTCCAGCATGCCCGCCCGGGTGAGCCGGGCGTACTGCGCGGAGAAGAGGAACGCGAGCGTGACCCAGGGCAGGATCAGCGCCTGCGCCCACAGGAACGGATTGTCGGTGATGGCCACATAGGTTCCGCCGGGTTTCGTCCAGCCCAGTTGATAGCTGAAGAAGGCCAGCGAGACCAGACCGGTGAAGAAGATCGGCAGCGACACTCCGGCCAGGGCGACCGTCATCGCCGCCCGGTCGAAGATCGAGCCGCGTTTCAGTGCCGACAGCACACCGGTCGCGACGCCCAGGAGCAACCAGAGCAACGACGCCCCGGCGGCCAGTGACAGTGTCACGGGTATTCGGTCCAGCAGGTCGGGCCACACCGGCTGCTTGGTGATGAACGAGTAACCCAGGCACGGCGCCGGGCAGCGCTCGATGCCGGCGCCGTAGTCGTACTCGGCGCCGACGACGACACCCTTGGCCCAGTTCCAGTACTGCACTGCGATCGGGTCGTACAGACCGAGCCGCTCAGCCGTCAGCTTGACGGTCTCCTCGGTCGCCGCACGGCCGACGTAACGGGTCGCCAGAGTCTCGGGCGTCGCACCGGCCCACCGCGGGACCAGATAGAAGATCGAGAACGTGACGGCGCTCACGATGATGAGCAGCCCGAACGCCGCCACGATGCGCCTGATGATGTATGTGATCACAGTGCCCGGCACCAGTGCCCGGTCCGGGAGATCATCCCGGACCGGGCACCTGCAGCCTTCACCTACCTAACTTGAGAACCTGACAGCGGGCAGAACTGACTGCTTACTTCACACCCAGAGTCAGGTAGTCGTACATGTTGAACGCGTCGCTGACGAAGACGTTGGTGAGGTTCTTCGGCCGCAGCAACAGGCTCTTCGCGTACACGCCCGGGTAGATCACGGCCTCTTCCATCACGCGCTTGTCGATCGGCGACCACAGCTTCTCGCGCTTGGCGGTGTCCGTCTCGGCGAGCGCGGCGTCCAGCATCTTGTCGACGTCGGGAAGACGGACGGAGGTGTTGGACGAACCACCCGTCGCCCGGATTACCCGGCTGTCCACGATCTGCGACAGGAAGCCGAAGCCGTCGTTCCAGTCGGCACCCCAACCGTTGGTGGCCAGACCGATCTTGTTCGCGACGACGAACGGCGGGTTGCCGGCGTACTGCGAGAAGTAGTCGCCGGACGGGTAGCCCTTCAGGGTCAGGTTGATCCCGACCCGCTTGAGCGCCTGCTGGAACGCCTCGGCGGTGGCCTTCTCACGCGGCCGGTCGGAGCGGTAGGCCATGTTGGTGGCGAAACCGTTCGGCTGACCGCACTTGGTCAGCGACTCCTTGGCCTTGTCCAGGTCGCCCTTGCTGTCCGGACCCGCCGGGTACAGGTCGAACTTCTCGTAGCCCGGGACCAGCGGCGGCATGACCGTCGTCGCCAGGTCGCCACCGGAGAACGGGCCTCCGTAGGCGGTCTGGTAGCTGGTCTTGTCCATCGCGTACTGGATGGCCCGGCGGCACTCGACGTTGTTCAGCGGCGGAACCGTCGGGTTGACCGAGGTGTACCACAGGCGCGCGAGGGTCGCGTTGTCCGCCTGGGCCTTCAGCGCCGGGTCGGTCAGCACCTTGCTCAACGAGGCCGGTTGGACACCGGTGCCCGAGACGTCGATGTCGAGGTCGCCGGAGATGACCCGGTTGTCGATGTCGTCGGCGTTGACCTTCAGCGCGACCTCGTACTTGTCCGGCAGCGCCTTGCGGTTCGGGTCGGTCGCCTGGTCCCACTGGTCGTTGCGGACCAGCTCGAACGACTTGTCGGGCTGCAGGTTCGCGAACTTGTACGGGCCGCTCGAGACGATCGTGTTGCGGTACTTGGCGCCGGTGTCCTTGGCCTCCGGGACCGGCATCGTCTGGGCCAGCTGAGCCAGGTAGTCGAAGCCACCGAAGCCGTTCTTCAGGTGGAAGACGATGGTGTAGTCGTCCGGGGTGCTGATCGCCGAGTCCGTGTTGACGCCCTTGGACTTGTACGGGCCCTTGTAGCCGGCCGGCAGGTTCAGGAACGCCTCGAAGTACGCCGGACCGTTCGGGAAGGTCTCCTTGTCGGTCGAGCGCAGAACGGCGTACTTGACGTCCTTCGCCTTGACCTCGGTGCCGTCCTCGAACTTGACGCCCTTGCGGATCTTGTAGGTCCAGGTCTTGCCGCCGTCGGTGGGCACGCCCAGGCCTTCGGCCAGGTCGGGAACCAGTTCGTTGGCCGCCTTGCCGGGAGCCGGCTTGAACATCAGCAACGACCGGCCGTACAACCGGGCGAAGTTCCACGCGTAGCCGTAGTAGGTCTCACCCGGGTCCAGGCTGTCCCAGGTGTCCGAGTGCCCCATCTTGACGGTTCCACCCTTCTTGTCAGAAGGGTTCACCACCTCGGTCAGCGCCGCGTTGAACTCGTTCTTCGCGCCGCCCCCGGTCCCGTTCGCATTGTCGTCGCCGCCGTTGCCGCCACAGGCGGACAGCGCCAGAGCGACGACCGCCGACAACGCGGCAACCGTTCTCAGTCGTTTGATGCTCATCGTGGTGGTGCACCCCTTCTTGTCAGAACCACTGGTGGTGAAAGTCGAATTCATCGCGACCGCGGGTCGAGTGCGTCCCGCAGTCCGTCGCCGAACAGGTTGAAGGCCAGCACCGTGATGAAGATGGCCAGGCCGGGCCACAGCATGAAGTGCGGCATCGTGTAGAAGGTCACCGCGTCCGACAACATGCCGCCCCAGGTGGCCGTGGGGGCCCGGACACCGACGCCGAGGAACGACAGCGCCGCCTCGAACAGGATGTTGGTCGGGATCAGCAGCGTCGCGTACACCAGGATCGGTGCGATCAGGTTCGGCAGCAGTTCGGTGAAGAGGATGTACGGCCGCCGGGCGCCCAGGCTGCGGGCGGCGTCGACGAACTCGCGTTCTCGCAGGGAGATCGTCTGACCGCGCACGATCCGCCCGATGTAGGGCCAGTTGAAGAACCCGATGATGAAGATCAGCAGCACGATCCGCAGCGAGTCGCCCTGCAGCCCGAACGCGTCGTCCGGGACGACGCCGGCCAGCGCGATCGCGAAGACCAGCAGCGGGAAGGCCAGGAAGACGTCCATCAAACGGCTGATCAGCGCGTCGACCCAGCCGCCGAAGAAGCCCGCCACGATACCCATCGTGGTGCCGATGGCGACCGACAGCAGGGTGGCGAAGAACGCGATCAGCAGCGAGATCCGGGATCCGTAGATGACCCGGCTCATGATGTCGCGGCCGTTCACCGGCTCCACCCCGAACGGGTGGTCCCAGCTCATCCCGCCGAACTTGCCGAGCGGGGCGAGGGTGCCGCCCGCGGTGTCGATCAGGTCCTGGTTGAACTCGTTCGGCGGGTGCCCGATCAGCTTGATGATCAGGTTCGCGAAGACCGCCATCAGGATCAGCAGGACGATGACCACGAATCCGGCGATCGCGACCTTGTCCCGCTTGAGCCGCATCCACGCGATCTGACCGAGCGAGCGTCCCTCGATCTTGCCCATTCCTTTGAGGACGGCTTCAGGATCTGCCGCCTGCGCTCCGGGCTCGACCTCGAGTGGTGTCGTCACGCGATGTGTTCCCCTGCCTGATGTCGTGGATCCGGTATAGCTGCCGCCTTAACCTGCCGCCATTACTGCCCGGAGTCAAACGCGGAAAGTGCTGCGTTGCCCGATCGTGATGCGTAGGAAATCGTCCCGTATCGTGGGACAACTCGCAGTAAAGCATGCACCTACGGGGGGTCGCGAGAGCCTCGCTGTCCGTGACGCGCTCGGACCGCGCGGTAGCCGGAGGGTTCTTACTTCCGCAGCGGCGAGAAGTATAGGAAAGACAGCGGATTGAGCGCCTCGTCGATGTTCTCGACGGCCTTGCCCGCCACTACCGGAGTACGGCCCTGCCAGGCCGGGACGACCGGAACGTCCTGGGCGATCAGGGTCTGCACGTTCTGTAGCGTCTTCTCCCGGTCGAGCTGGTTCTGCTCGGCGATCTCCTGGTCCAGCAACTTGTTCGCCGCGGCGCTCCGGTAGCCATTCTGGTATACCCCGCCGTCGCGGAGGAACGGCTCCAGATAGTCGCCGCCGTCAAGGTAATCCGGCAGGAAACCGGCGTGGTAAAGGTCATAGCTCCCGGCCCGGGCCAGCTGCAGGTATTTCGGCCACTCGGCACTCTTCAGCGCCACCCGGAACAGCCCCGACGCCTCCAGTTGCCGCTTGAGCTCGATCACCTCGGCCTTCGCGCCGGCGCCGTACTGGATCGGGGTCCAGCCGACCGTGAGTGTCACCGGCGTGGTGATCCCGGCTTCCTTGAGGATCGTGGCCGCCGCGGCCTTGTTCGGATCCTTGTACTGCGTCCGGAACGCGTCGGCCTGACCGGTGAGCCCCGGCGGGATCACCGAGTACAGCGGCGTCACCCGGTCGCCGTACGCCTTCTTCGCGATCGCGGGCCGGTCGATCAACTGCGCCACCGCCCGCCGTACCGCGGGGCGCCGGGAGACGAGCGACCTCATGTGGAAGGAGTAGAACCGGATCTCCGCGGAGCCGGCGTCGACCACCTGCAGGTCGTCCGAGGCGCGCAGCTTCTCCAGCGTGCTCGGCCCGAATCCATGGAAGCCCAGATCCGCCTTGCCGTCGGTCAACGCCGAAGCCAGCGCGGCACCGTCGGGCAGCAGGCTGACCTCCACCCCGTCGTTCAGCGCGCCGCGGACCCCGCGGTACTTCTTGAACTTCGCGAGCACCGCCTTCGAGCCAGGCTGGTACGACGTCAACTGGTACGGCCCGCTGCCCATCGCCTTGTCGTTCAGCAGCTTCGCGGCCGGGTAGAACTCCTCGTCCACGATGGAGGCGGCGGTCGTGGTCAGCAGGTACGGCAACCGGGCGTCCGGCTTCTTCAGCGTGAACACCGCGGTCAGGTCGTCGGGAGTGGTCACCGAGGCGACCGAGCCGAACAGTGCGGCCGGGCCGCCCGCGACCTTGAGCCGCAGCATCCGCTCGAAGCTGAACTTCACGTCGGACGAGGTCAGCTGATGCCCGTTCGGGAAGGTCATCTCGTTCTTCAGGCTGCAGGTGTACGTCGTCGGTGCGTCGTACTGGCAGTCGGCGGCGTCCGGCACCGGGGTCGGCTTGCCCGGGGTCATCGTCAGCAGCGTCTGGAACAGGTTCGACTGCAGCGTGCGCGAGCCCGTCTCGTACGGTCCGGCTGGGTCGAGAGAGGTGACGGAGTCGGTCGTCGCGACCTTCAGGACCATCGCCTTCGGCGTCGGCTCGCCCTGGTTGGGATTGTCCGCGTCCGGCTTGCCGCAGGCCGCGAGGGACCCGGCCAGCACGCCGGCCGCCGCCACCAACGCGGCACGGCGTTTGAACACAGTCACCATTCCAACCTTCCCCCAGAACACCCCCGCAGGCACCTCAAGAAGGTAACCCCTCAACGGAGCAGGTCGCGCAGCGCGTCCGGGGTGAGCGATTCGAGTGACGTCAGCACGAGCCGCCGCGGCGCCTCGGCGATCGTCACCCACTGCGGTACCGCGACCACGAAGGCGCCGGCCGCAGTCCCGGAGGCGGTGCCGCCCGGCGAGTCCTCGACCACGATGCAATCGGCCGGGTCGACGTCCAGCTCGCGTGCCGCGGTCAGGTAGGGCTCGGGGTGCGGCTTGCCGTGCTGGACCTCGTCACCGGCGACGATCACGTCGAACAGGTCGGGCGGCAGGTGCGACATCACCGCGTCGATCATCACCCGGTACGACGCCGACACCAGCGCGCACGGGATGCCGTCGGCCGTCAGGGCCTGGAGCAGTTCGACCGCGCCCGGCCGGAAGACCACACCCTCCTTCAGCGAGCGGACCACCTCGCCGTACATCCGGTCGGCCAGTTCGTCGGCCTCGATCGCGCCCTCGGGAATCCGCGACATCCACACCTTCACCGCGTCACCGAGATCACTGCCGACCAGCCCGACGCAGTCCTCGAGCGTCCAGGTCGCGCCGAGCCCGGTGAGCAGGTCGATCTGCACCCGCGCCCAGACCGGCTCGGAGTCCACCAGCGTGCCGTCCATGTCCCAAAGGACCGCTTGAAGGGTCATGGCAGTCGATCCTAGTGCCCGGTGCCGACACATTCCGCTGGGTGTGAAACCGCCGCCGACGACGGGGGTATGCACGTAGGCTGGGCCATCCGGACAGCCACAGACAGACGACTAGGACAGGGGGTGGCGAGTGGTAGATCTCGCGAACCTGAGGGATCCGGTCGTGATCGCCGCGTTCGAGGGCTGGAACGACGCGGCGGAGGCGGCCACCGGAGCGGTCGACCACCTGATCGAGGAGTGGAACGCCGAGCTCGTCACCGCGATCGACCCCGAGGACTACTACGACTTCCAGGTGAACCGCCCGCAGGTCGGCTTCGACGACGAAGGCGTCCGGCGGCTGACCTGGCCGACCACCCGGGTCTTCCTGGCCCGGCCGCAGAACACCGACCGCGACGTCCTGCTGATCCGCGGCATCGAGCCGAACATGCGCTGGCGGGGCTTCTGCCGCGAGCTGCTGGAGCTCGTCGACGACTCGAACGCCCAACTCGTCGTAGTGCTCGGCGCCCTGCTCGCCGATTCGCCGCACACTCGCCCGATTCCGGTCAGCGCCTCCTCCTCCGACCCCGGTCTGACCTCGTCGTGGAGCCTGGAGCCGTCGACGTACGAAGGCCCGACCGGTATCACCGGCGTCTTCGCCGACCTCTGCGGCACCCTCGGCGTACCGGCGGTGTCGATCTGGTCGGCCATCCCCCACTACATCGCCGGTACTCCGTGCCCGAAGGCGTCCCTGGCTCTGCTCAGCAAGGTCGAGGCACTGCTCGACCTGCCCATCCCCGAGGGCGACCTGCCGGAGATGGCACGTGCCTGGCAACGCGGCGCCGACGAACTCTCGGAGGAGGACCCGGAGGTCGCCGAGTACGTCGCCTCGCTCGAGGAGCAGCGCGACACGACGGACCTCCCGGAGGCCAGCGGAGACGCGATCGCCGCCGAGTTCGAGCGCTACCTCAAGCGCCGGAACACGGACCGCCCGGAGTAGTTCGTACGGGCTAGAGCTTGATGCCGAGGAGGGCGTCGACGGCCTGAGCCACCAAGGCCGGGGCCGAGGTGTCGTCCCCGTTGGTCTCGGCCCACTGGTCGACCGCTGCCAGCGCCGCCACCGTGTCCAGGTCGTTCGTCAGCGCGGCCCGCACGGCATCGACCGCGGCGGCGCCGTCCGGCCCCGACCCCCGGGTGATCGCGCCGCGCCAGACGTCCAGCCGCTCCTGCGCGTCCAGCAGTTCCGACTCGGTCCAGAACCAGTCGGTCCGGTAGTGGTGGGCCAGCAGGGCGAGCCGGATCGCCATCGGATCGGACCCGGCCAGCCGCTCCTTCGAGACCAGCACCAGGTTGCCCTTGGACTTCGACATCTTCTCGCCGTCCAGGCCGACCATCGCCTGGTGCACGTAGGCCCGGGCGAACGGGTGCTCCCCCGTCGCCACCTGGGCCCCGCTGGCCGACATCTCGTGGTGCGGGAAGATCAGGTCGCTGCCGCCGCCCTGGACGTCGAAGGTCATCCCGAGATACCTCAGCGCGATCGCCGAGCACTCCACGTGCCAGCCCGGCCGGCCCGGTCCGAACGGCGAGTCCCAGGCGGGCTCCCCCGGACGCTCGTGCCGCCACAGCAGGCTGTCCAGCGGGTCGCGCTTGCCCTCGCGGTCAGGGTCACCGCCGCGCTCGGCGAAGAGCGCGCGCATCGTCTCGACGTCGTAGCCGGAGACGCTGCCGAAGGTCGGGTCGGCCTTCACCGCGAAGTACAGGTCGCCGTCCACGTCGTAGACGGCGCCGGCCCGCTGCAGGTCGCCGACCGCGTCGGCGACCAGGTCGATCGACTCGACCACACCGACGTAGTCCTGCGGCGGGATCACCCGCAGCGCGGTCATGTCGTCGCGGAACAACTGGATCTCGCTCAGCGCCAACTCGGTCCAGTCGACCCCGGTCGCGGCGGCGCGCTCCAGCAGCGGGTCGTCGACGTCGGTGATGTTCTGGGTGTACGCCACCTCGTAGCCGGCGTCGCGCCAGAGCCGGTTGATCAGGTCGAAGGTGACGTACGTCGCGGCGTGGCCCATGTGGGTCGCGTCGTACGGGGTGATCCCGCAGACGTACATCCGGGCCGGGCCGTCGGCCGCGGGCGGCACCTCGACCAGCCCCGCGGACGCGGTGTCGTAGAGGCGAAGACGCCGGGCCGGCCCGGGTACGACCGGGATTTCTGGTTTCGTCCACGCCTGCATGGGAGGGAGCCTATCCAGTCAGCGAATTCGCGACACGACATGGTTCCACTCCCCGGATCGGCCGGCCCGCGCCCCCACCCTCGGCTAGCCTGCCCGCCACACCCTCGCCACGTAGTCGGCGAAAGGCGTCGCCGTCCTGCCGAGCACCTGTTCCACGCCGTCGGCGGGCTTGCCCAGGTCCGCATCGCGGAGCACGTCGAACATCGCGCTCAACTCGGCGGCGACCTCCGGCGGCCAGCCCTCGGCGACCAGGTCGGCCTCGTACTCGGCCGGCGACACGTCGACGTACGAGATGGACCTGCCGGACGCGGCCGCGATCGCCTCGACGGCGTCGCCGAAGGTCAGCACGTCGGGTCCGGCGACCTCGTGGATCCTGCCTTCGTGACCGGGTTCGGTGAGCAGCACCGCGGCGACCTCGGCGACGTCCTCCAGATCGACGAACCGCTCCACGACTCCCGCCGCCGGCAGCGCCAACCGCCCGGCCAGCAAGGGCGCGTGCCACAGGTCCTCGTCGAAGTTCTGGTCGAAGTTGGCCGCCTGAATGATCGTCCAAGTCACGCCGGCCGCCTGCACCGCGCGCTCAGCCTCGGCCATCCCGGCCCCGAACCGCCCGTCCGCGTGCTCCATCCCGCGCCCCGACAGAACCACGAACCTTCGGACGCCGGCCGCGACCGCCTGCTCGACGAACCCAGCGATCGGCGCGGGATCATCCGGCGCCACCAGATACACGGCCTCCACTCCCCGTACTGCGTCCGCCCAGCTCGCCGGATCCTCCCAGTCGAACCTCGTCTCCGCTGTTCGTGAGGCCGCCCTGGTCTCGACCCCACTGTCGCGGAGCCGCCGCAGTACTCGCCGTCCTGTCTTACCTGTTGCCCCAAGCACCAAAATCGTCATACCCACAAGCCAAGTCGATCGCGGCCGGGTTGCCCATGTGTGAGAGTTCGCGGTGCATGCTCGTCCGTCCCAACTATCTTGGGCGGCATGGATCCGCTCGACGACCTGCTCCGCGGCGTACGCGCCGAAGGTGCCTTGCTCGGCACGCCCGTACTCACTCCGCCGTACGCGCTGCGCTTCGTCGACGGCGCGGCCCTGACCCTGGTGGCGCCGCTTCGTGGCGAGGGCTGGATCGTCGCGGGTGACACGCCCGCGCAACGGGTCGGGCCGGGTGACACGGCGATCGTCCTCGGCCCGGAGCCGTTCCTGTTCAGCGACGCACCGGACCGTCTCGCAGCACCGGTGGACGTCCGCTGTGACGGGAGTCTGGAAGCGAAGCCGACCGAGGACGGCACCACCCTCCTGGCCGGTGCGTACAACGTCCGGCTGACCCTGCCACAGCGCCTTCTCGCCGAGCTGCCACCCGCGCTCGTGGTCACCGCCGACCACGACTGCTCGAGCCTGCGCGACTATCTCGAGCAGCGGATCGCCGCCGGGGCGCTGGGGCGTCACCAGACGCTGGACCGCTTGCTCGACTGGCTGATGATCTGCACGCTGCGCGACTGGTTCGAGCTCAACCCACCGGCTTGGTACCAGGCCCTTGGCGACAACCTCCTCGGCCCGGTGCTGCGAGCCATGCATCGCTCCCCCGAAGCGCCCTGGACCCTGCCGGCCCTCGCCAATCTCGCGGGTATCTCGAGGACGACCCTGTCGCGACGCTTCACCGACCTGACCGGCGAATCACCTCTTGCCTACCTGACCGACCTTCGGATGACGCTCGCCGCCGAACTGCTGAGCGACACGGACGCGACCGTCGCCTCGGTGGCCCGCCGCGTGGGCTACGCGGACGCCTTCAGCTTCAGCGCCGCCTTCAAACGGGAACGGGGAACCAGCCCCAGCAGCTACACAGCCGCCGCCGGCGCCTAGCAGGCGCTGGTCCGTGGGGGCCTGGCTCGCAGCGGCCGCAGGACGCTAGAACGCGGGCCAGGGAATGGCGGGCCAGTCGTCGCTGGGGAGCGGGAAGGTGCCGGTCTTCAGCAACGTGGCGCACCGCTCCCGCGTGGCGGTGAGTTCAACGCTCGTGATCAGCTCACAAAGCTCGGCGCCGAGCTGACCCGCGAGCCCGTCCGCCAGCTTGCGGATGTCCTCCAGCAGGTCGGGGGGCACCGGCGTACCGGCCCAGCCCCAGAGCACCGTGCGCAGCTTGTCGTCGGCGTTGAAGGTGACGCCGTGGTCGACGCCGAAGATCCGGCCGTCGCCCGGGTCGAGCACGTGACCGCCCTTGCGGTCGGCATTGTTGACCACGGCATCGAACACCGCCATCCGCTGCAGTGCTTCGTTGTCGGCGTGCACCAGTGTCACCGAGTTGTGCCGGCCGTCGAGAGCGTCGAGCACGCCGATCCAGCCCTTCGGCACCCGGCCCTGCGGCACGATGTCGACCAACTCGGTCTGGCCCGGCGGCAGCTCCACCTCGTCGATCCAGAGCTGGACCATGCCCTCACCGAGCGGCCCGTCCCGCAGCAACGTCGGCGGTACGACGTCCCAGCCGAGCGCCTCGGACACGACGTACGCCGCGTACTCGCGCTGCGCGAGCGTCCCGTCCGGGAAGTCCCACAGCGGGCGCTCGCCCTCGACCGGCTTGTAGACCACGGTCGCGCTCTCGCCGTCCGCGCTGACCGAGCCCTGGAAGGTGCCGTTGGAAGCGGCCACGAGCCGTCCGTGTAGGGACAGCTCCCCGCTGCGGAGCAGGTCGAGATCGGTCATTCGCGGACGTGCCTGCGATAGCCGTTGGCGCGCGGGCAGATGTGCCCCTCCGGGTCGATCGGGCGGCCGCAGAACGGGCAGCTCGGCCGGCCGGAGGCGACCAGCGCCACCGCCCGGCGGGCGAACGCGCGGGCCTGCTCCTCGCTGATCCGGACGATGAAGACCTCGGCCTCGTCTGATTCCATCGCCGCCGTGACCGGGTCGGTCTCCTCCAGCTCGACCTGCTCGCCGGCCACCACCGCGAAGACCTCGATCACCACCTTCTCGGCGTCGGCCTCCCAGGCCAGCGTCATGGTGCCGGCCCGGAACTCCTCCTCGATCGGCTGCTCCAGCGGGTCGGTGTCGTCCAGCCCGAGCTGGGCGGCCGGTTCCCGGTCGAACCGCCGGGCCACCTCGTCCAGCATCACGTCCAGCCGCTCCGCGAGCGCCATCACCTGTTCCTTCTCACAGGCCACCGAGGTCAGCCGGTTGCCCGCCCTGGCCTGCAGGAAGAAGGTCCGGGCACCGGGTTCACCGACGGTGCCGGCGACGAACCGATCCGGATCCTCATACGAATGCACTACGCGCGCCATGTCGGAAACCCTATTACCGTCCGCCGACTACGGCGTCGGAGGATTGCTTCGTGGGCTTTCTCCGGCGGCCCTTGGCGGGCTCTGCCGGCTTGGGAATGAGTGAGGCGAGCTCACTTCCGGAGTCGTTCAGGCGGACCAGGAACGGCCTCGTCTGGGTGTAGGTGATGATCGTCGTCGAGGCGGTGTCGACGACGATCCGCTGGAAGGTGTCCAGATGCTGGGCAAGGGCGTCGGCGACGATCGCCTTGATCACGTCGGCATGCGAGACCGCCACCCAGAGCGCCCCCGGCCCGTGCGACTCGGCCAACGCCGCGTCGTGCGCGCGGACCGCGTCCACCGCCCGTTGCTGCATGCCGCGCATCGACTCGCCGTTCGGAAAGGTGACGGCGGACGGATGCTGCTGGACCACCGGCCAGAGCGGTTCCTTCATCAGCGCGGACAGCTTCTTGCCGGTCCAGTCGCCGTAGCCGCACTCGGTCAGCCGGCGATCCGTTGCCGGACGCAACTCCTGGTGGTACTTCGCGATCGCGGCCGCCGTCTGCTTGCAGCGGTCCAGCGGCGACGTGACGATCGCCGCCAGCGGCAGCTCGGCCAGCCGCTCGGCCACCGCCGCGGCCTGCTGCAAGCCGGTCTCGTCGAGCTTCACCCCGGGGGTTCGCCCGGCCAGCACGCCGGAAGTGTTGGCACTGCTGCGACCGTGCCGGACCAGAATCACCGTGGGCATAGACCGCACGTTATCCGGTCGGGACAAGTCCGGTGCGATAGTGGTCGGGTGATCGTCGACTGCGGGGTTTACACCGAGGGAGAGCGGCAGGACCTGCCCAAGGATCCCGAGACGGTGGCCGACGCCATCGGCGTCGACGGCCAGACGTTCGGCTGGGTCGGCCTGCACGAGCCGACCCCCGCCGAGATGCGCCGGGTGCAGCAGTTGTTCGGCCTGCACGAACTGGCCGTCGAGGACGCCCTCAAGGCCCACCAACGCCCTAAGGTCGAGCGGTACGGCGACTCCGTCGTGGTCGTGCTGCGCACCCTCTGGTACGTCGACGAGGAGGACGCCGTCGAGACCGGCCAGGTCAGCGTCTTCGTCGGCAAGCGGTACGTCGTGACGGTCCGGCACGGCGAGGGTGCTCCGCTGACCACCGCCCGGCAGGAACTCGAGGAGCGCGCCTCCGTGCTCGGCCACGGCCCGGCCGCCGTGCTCTGGGCGATCTGCGACTCGGTCGTCGACGGCTACGAGTCGGTCGCCAACTCGGTCGAGATGGACGTCGACGAGGTGGAGGCCTCGGTCTTCTCCCCCGACCGCACCAGCGACGCCGAGCGGATCTACAGCCTCAAACGCGAGGTGCTGGAGATGCGGCGCGCGATCACCCCGCTGCGCGAACCGATGGAAGCCTTCGCCAACGGCAAGGTGCCCGGCATCAGCCGCGAGGCCGCGCCCTACTTCCGCGACGTCGCGGACCACGTCATCCGGGTCTCCGACCAGACCGAGGGGCTGGACGCACTGCTCAGCTCGGCGCTCGGCGCCCACCTGGCCCGCGTCTCGGTCCAGCAGAACGACGACATGCGCAAGATCTCCGCCTGGGTCGCGATCGCCGCTGTCCCGACCACGATCGCGGCCGTCTACGGGATGAACTTCGACAACATGCCCGAACTGCGCTGGTACTACGGCTACTTCGCCTGCGTCGCCGTGATGGCCTTGGCCTGCACCACCCTGTACGCCGCCTTCCGCCGCGCCGGCTGGCTCTGAGCTTGCTCTGGCTCTGAGCTGCTCTGGCTCTGAGCCCGGCCGGCGGGGCGTCCGCAGTACCGGGGGGTCAGGTGGCGGTGATCGTGCTGGTCGCCAGCAGGATCAGGATCACCACGCCGATCAGGATCCGGTAGAAGGCGAAGATCTCGGTGGAGTGCTTGGCGACGAAGCGGATCAGCCAGGCGACCGAGGCGTACCCCACGACGAAGCTCACCACCGTGCCGACCAGCACCGGGACGAGGCCGACGGAGCCGTCGAGCGCGTGCGGCAACTCGAAGACCGCCGCACCGACCAGGGCGGGGATGCCCAACAGGAAGGCCATCCGGGTGGCCGCCACCCGGTCCAGGCCGAGGAACAGTCCGGCCGTGATGGTGGCGCCCGAGCGCGAGACGCCCGGGATCAGTGCCAGGCACTGCAGCGCGCCCATCACGATCGAGTCGACCAGGGTGATCCTGGTCAGCGGGCGCTTCTGGCTGCCGAGCCGCTCGGCCGCGACCATGAAGAAGGACCAGCCGATCAGGGACCCGGCGACCCACCACATGCTGCGCAGCGGCCCGGAGATGATGTCGCGGGCCAGGAACCCGACGACGCAGATCGGCAGCGAGCCGACGATCACGAACCAGCCCATCCGGTGGTCGAACTCGCCCCGGTGCTCGGGGTGGCGCAGGCCGCGGAACCAGGCGACGGCGTACCGGCTGATGTCCTTCCACATGAACAGCACCACGGCCGCGATCGCGCCGAACTGGATCACCGCGGTGAACGCGGTGACCGACGGGTCGTCGATCTTCAGGCCGAGCCACTTGGAGGCGATGGTGAGGTGGCCCGTGCTGGACACGGGCAGGAATTCGGTCAGACCCTCGACGATGCCGAGGATGATGGCGTCCCAGATGGTCATCGGACTTCAGTCACCGATCCCGGCGAGTTCCAGCGCCTCGGCGACCGTGCGCAGGGTGGCGATCCGCTGCTCGACAGTCGGCTCGAACGGGGTCAGCGAGACCGTCGTGGCGCCGGCCTCGGCGTACGCGGTGAGCTTCTCGGCGATCCGCTCCTTGCCGCCGAGCAGCGCGATCGAGTCGATGAAGCCCTGCGGTACGGCGGCCATCGCCTCCCGGTGCTTCTTGTCCAGGTAGAGGTCCTGGATCTCCTTGGCCTCCTTGGCGTAGCCCATCCGGACCGCCAGGTCGTTGTAGAAGTTCTTCTTCCGGCTGCCCATCCCACCGAGGTACAACGCGGTGTACCCCCGGATCGGGTCGGCGCCGACGGCGAGGTCGTCCCCGACCACGACCGGGACCGACGCCACCACGTCGAAGCCGTCCAGGCCGAGATCGGGCTGACGGGCCGCGCGGCCCGCCTTGATGTGGTTCAACTGCTCTCCCAGATACGAGGGGTCGTTGAAGATGCCGAGCCAGCCGTCGGCGATCTCGCCGGCCAGTTCGAGGTTCTTGGGGCCGATCGCGGCCAGGTAGACCGGTACGTGGTCGCGGACCGGCCGGATCGACAGCTTGAGCGCCTTGCCGGGCCCGTCGGGCAGCGGCAGGGTGAAGTGCGTTCCCTCGAACGCCACCGTCTCACGGCGCAGGGCGGAATTCACGATGGCAACGTACTCGCGGGTGCGGGCCAGCGGCCGGTCGTACCGGACCCCGTGCCACCCCTCGGACACCTGCGGCCCGGACACGCCCAGACCGAGCCGGAACCGGCCGTTGCTCAGCCGGTCCAGGGTGGCCGCCGTCATCGCGGTCATCGCCGGCGTGCGGGCCGGGATCTGGAAGACGGCGGCGCCGACGTCGATGGTCGAGGTCTGCGCGGCGATCCAGGTCAGCAGCGTGGCGGCGTCCGAACCGTACGCCTCCGCGGCCCAGGTGACCGAGAATCCGAGCGCCTCGGCCTCCTTCACCAGCCTCAGATGATCCAGATGGTCGTCGCCACCGAAGAGGAAGCCGATGTTGAGTCCGAGTCGCATGACAGGCGAGCCTAACGAGCCGTTGTCGGCGCCCCGCAATAGGCTCGGCACATGCAGCAGCGCTATCTCGGTCACAGTGGCCTCACGGTGAGCAGGCTCGGCCTGGGGACCATGTCCTGGGGCCGCGACACCGACGAGCACGAGGCCCGCGAGCAACTGGCCGCGTTCGTGGCGGCCGGCGGCACCCTGATCGACACCGCGGCCGCCTACGGCGACGGCGACAGCGAGCGGCTGATCGGGTCGCTGCTCGGCGACGTCGTCGAGCGGGACGACCTGGTGATCGCGACCAAGGCCGGCTTCAGCGTCCGGCGCGGCGAGCGGATCACCGACACGTCGCGCGGCGCGCTGCTGCGCGACCTGGAGGGCTCGCTGCGGCGGCTGAACGTCGACCACATCGACCTGTGGCAGTTGCACACCTGGTCCGACGACGTGCCGCTCGAGGAGACCCTGTCGGCGCTGGACCACGCGGTGAGCTCCGGCAAGGTCCGGTACGTCGGCGTCTCGAACTACGCGGGCTGGAAGTCGGCCCGGGCGGTCACCTGGCAGCAGGCGTGGCCCGGGCGCGCAGTACCGGTCTCGAACCAGGTGGAGTACTCGCTGCTCGCCCGGGACGCGGAGGCGGACGCCATTCGAGCGGCGGGCGGGCTCGGCATCGGCGTACTGGCGTGGTCGCCGCTTGGGCGGGGTGTGTTGACTGGGAAGTACCGGACGGGCATCCCGGCCGACTCGCGGGCGGCGTCTCAGCATCTGTCCAGATTCGTCGACCCCTACCTCGACGGGCGAGGTTCGGGCATCGTGGAAGCGGTAGCCCGGGCCGCTGACGGCCTCGGCTGGACTCCGCTCGAGGTGGCACTCACCTGGGTCAGGGACCGGCCGGGGGTGACAGCGGCCATCGTCGGGGCCAGGACCGCGATGCAGCTCAAGTCGGTCCTGGGTGTGGAAGAACTCACTCTGCCGCCGGCCATCGTGGCGGCGCTGGAGGATGTTTCGTGAGGTAGAGCTGGTTTCCGGAAGGTTCGGAGGTGCGGATGGCCGAATACGAGTTGCAGCAGTTCGAGGTGTCGAGGACGGAGTCGCGCGGTGCGGTCCGGCGCTTGCTCACCGAGCACGCCGAGTACGGCGGCTGGGAGCTCGCCCGGCTCAGGCGGTACCCCGACGGCACTCGGCGAGTCTGGCTCCGCCGCCGCATCATCCGGGTGATGCGAACCCTCTGACACCCAGCCGGTCACTGCCCACCCAGCAAGGCGGCGATGAGTTCGCGGCGGCTGCCGACGCCGACCTTGTCGTACGCGGCGTGGACGTGCTCCTGGACGGTATGCGGCGACAAGTGCAACTCCTCGACGATCTGCCGAGTCGAGCGGCCGCGGAGTACGAGGGCCGTTACCCGCTGCTGGGCCGGAGTCAGGCCGTGCACGTCGAGCAGCAAGGCGCCCAGCTGCGCGGGTCGGGCCGGCTCGATCACCACGGCTGTTCGCTCGTCCGGGCCGGACAGGATCGAGGCATGGACCGCGAGCCAGCGCCCGCCGCGGCCACGCAGCTTCACTCCCGATGACCCCTCTGGCAGATCCTGCAGCCGTCGCAGCTGGGCCGCGGCCGCCCGTACGGCGACTGGCACCTCGCTCGTGTGGGACCAGTCCAGCTCAGCGAGCCAGTACTCCGCCTCCGGGCTGATCGAGACGACGGCCAACTGCTCGTCCAGGATGATCACACCCGGCCCTACCTGCGTCGGCGGGCTCTCACCACCGACCAGCAGACTGCGCCGCAACCCCTCGGCCAGATGAGGTCCCAGCCTCCGGATCACTTGCAAATCTTGCTCACCGAAGCCGGTGGCGGCGTCCTCTCGGTGGAGACAGATGACACCCCAGCAGCGGCCGCCGGAGACCAGGGCAGCGCGTAACTCGTCGCCCAGGCCCAGCGGAGTCATCAGCTCGACCGAGCGCGAACTCATCGTCCTGTCGCCGCGCGTGGCGTGATCGAGCGATTCGACGGGATCGGCCGAGCTTGCGAGCGTCGTGAACTTGTTGACGTCGGGCCGGCCGAACTCGTTGGCGAGGAACTCCCCCGTCACCTCGCGCAGCGGCTCGTCGGCCGTCGCCGAGGTGAACAGCAGGGTGGCCGGATCCACGGTGGCGAAGAAGGCGGCGTCGATGGTGAGGATGCCGCGCAGCCGGTGGAGCACCTCGGCCCGCAGTACATCGGTCTCCAGTCCTGCGTAACAGCGACGGATCAGCACATCCAGACGGTCCGCGGACGCGGCCATGGTTTTGATGCTACGCCGGGCTCTCGAGCGGCCTCGGGCCTCGGGTTACGCCGGGGCGAGGCCGAGTTGGCGGAGCAGACCGAGGTCGTCCAGGCGGCCCCAGCGCTCGACGATCTGACCGTCGCGCAGCCGGAAGATGTTGATCCCGGGCAGGCTGACCGCCCGCCCTGTCGGCGCGACCCCCATCACCTCGCCGCGCTGCGTACCGCTCGCGGTGAAGCGCTCGACCACGATGTCGCCCTCGGCAACCAGTTGATGCACCTCGCTGTGCCAGTCCGGGAAGCCCGCTCGCATCATCGCGCCGGCGGCGCGCATTCCCTCGCGGTCGGCCGAAACCCCGAACGGCGGATCGTGGTTGACGAAGTCCTCGGCGAGATAGGTGTCGATCACTCCCAGGTCGCCCCTGCTGAACAGCCCGTCGATGAACTCCCGGACGATGTTCTTGTTCTGCTCGATGCTGTGCGCTGTGTCCTGCCGTGTGGTTGTCATGCGTTGATGCTCCGGCGCCGCGCCCTCGGCCGGTACCCCGATTAGTTGGGGTATGTCAGAGGTCGTGCCGCACCCAGACGTTCGGCTCGACGTACACGGCGTGGTCGTGCTCGACATCGCAGTGCACCGGGACCAGCGCCTTCGGCACGATCACATCGCCGGTCCGGTCGAACGGCAGGCCGGTCCACTCCCGCCAGGCGTCAAGCGAGCCCGCCATCACCATCGAGGTCGGCGCGACCTTGACGATCCTGCCGCCGGCCTTGACGTGGACCCGCAGCCACGGATCCACCGGAAGGCCGTCCTCGCGGACCTGCTCGATGTACTCCGTCATCGGTTGCTCTGCGTCCTGCTTGCCGTTCGGGCGGACCGGCGCGAAGAGGGTCTTGTGCCCCTTCGCCGCAACGGCCTCGCGCATCGCCCGCAGCATCTGGTGAGACAGGCCGCGGCCGAGATGGGTGTCCTTGATCACGATCTCGAGGGCGCTGGAGACGTTCGCAGTACGGGCGTTGCGGTGGTCCGCGATGCCCCACTGCAGCACCCTGTCCCAGCCGTCGGCCGGCAGTTCGGTGCGGTACTCGTCGGGGAACACGAAGGGGATGCTGCGGCCGTGCGCGACCACTTCGCCGTCCTCGGTCGCGACCAGGCACTGGTCGGGGAACAACTCGTTCACCCGGCCCAGCAGCGAGTTGCCGATCGGGTCATGGAGCATGAACTCCGGCCAGCCGCCGTCGAACTCACGGATCGGGTCGAGGTACTCAGGCCGCTCGGCGAGCGTCGTGATCACGAGATCGGACATGCCCCGCAGTGTCGCAGGGAGGGCTCTCCCGCGCAGCCCGATTCCGCTGCAGGAGCACGCCGAGAGCGACCACGCTGGTCAGCGCCCCGGCTCCGATCAGCGTGTACTCGGCGCCGGCCGCCGCGATCACCGGCCCGCCGATCAGCAGACCGGCCGAACTGCTCGCGTTCACGACCACCGACTGCCCGGAGAGCAACGCCCGCCGCTCCGCGCCCGCCGACGACCGCGTGATCAGCATCGAGATCGCGCCGATCCCCATCACCACGGTCACCCCGGACAGCGCCCCCAGTACGGCGATCGCGGCCGGCGTGGTCCAGACACCCATCCCGATCCAGCACAACCCCATCAGCGTCCAGGAGATCGCCGCCAGCGGCACCGGCGACACCCGCCGGATCACCGCCAGGGACGCCATCGTGCCGACCACCGAACCGACGCCGTACCCGGACATCCCGGCGGCGAGATACACGCCCGGTTGGCCTCGTTCGGCGCCGATCACCGATAGCCCGAGCGTGAACGAGAACCAGGTCAGACAGCCCGTACCACGCGCGATCCAGCCGTAGAGCACGTCTTTCCGGCCGACCAGGCTGCCTCTGATGGACGGCGTCTCAGTGGTCGTCGTCGACCGCTCGCCGATGATCCCGACAGCGAGCATTCCGGCCGCCAGTACTGCCGCGGCTTCTACCCACAACAAGGCGTTTGTCCACGCGGCCGCTACCGCCAACGCCCCGATCGGCGGTCCGACCACCATCCCCACCCGTCTGATCCCGTCCTGCCATGTCAGCAGCACGACCGCGTGATCCCGTCTCTCGGCTCGCCGCCCGCCCCCTTCCCGCTCCTCGCCTCGCCGCCGGCCGCCTTCCCGCTCCTCGCCTCGCCGCCCGCCGCCTTCCCGCTCCTCGCCTCGCCGCCCACCGCCGGCCGGCGTGGCCTTGCCGCCGCCCGGCTCCCGGCGAGCGCCTGCCTCGAGATCCCACCGGTCCCCGGTGTCGGCGAGCAGAGCGCTTCGACCGGGATTCGACAACGCGTCCCCACACCCCAGCAGCAGCCCGCTCGCGATCAGCACCCCAGCGTGCAGCCATCCAAGAGCAGCAGCCATCGGCACCATCGCCAAAGCCACCGCCTGCACGGCCGCCACCACAGCCAATCGGCTCCCGGAGTCAACCCACTGCCGAGCCTTCCTGGCCCACCAAGGCGACAGCACGACCGGGATTCCCGCGGCACCACCGGCCAACCCGGTCGCCGCCACCGATCCCGTCTCCTGCAACACCACCAACGGCAGCGCGACCTGCGCGATCCGGAACGCCAGATCCGCCGCACCACCACCTGCCAGCAGAAACAGCGCATCCCGACGAGACTTCACACCCTCGATCGTCGGTCCAACTCCGTTCAGCCGGTAGCCGGCAGCAACTAACCGCAACCCATAGGCTGTACCTATGGTCTCATCACCATCGGTCGAGGATCTCCGCCTGGTCCTGGCCATCAGCAGAACCGGCTCGGTCGGCACCGCGGCCCGCGAACTGCGGATCTCCCAGCCCTCGGCCTCCCAACGCCTGGCCCGGCTCGAACGCAGCTGCGACACCCGACTGTTCTCCCGCGACACCCGCGGCGCCCGCCCGACACCCGCCGGCCAGGAACTGGCCCGCCGCGCCGAGCACATCCTCAGCCACCTCGACGAGGTGTACGACGCAGCCCGGGCCGCCGCCGCCGGAAAGCGTCTCGTGGTCGGCACCTTCGTCAGCCTCGCCCCGATCCTGTTCCCGGTGCTCGACGCGGAGCTCTCCGACGTCGACATCGAGCAACACGTCGACCACGGCGAACAGCTGGCAGCACTGGTTGCCGAGGGCACCATGGACGCCGCCTTCATCGCGATCGCCGACCAGATGGTGCTTCCCCGCGGTACCGTCGCCCGCCCGGTCGGCCGGGACGAACTGGTCCTTTTCGTACCGGCCGGCGTCGAACCACCCGGCAGCGGCAAGTTCCCGCTCAGAGAGCGCGATCTCCCGTTCTCGACCTACGACCGCGGCGCCGACGAGATCCGCGCCCGGCTGATCGCCCTCGGCGCCAACGCCCGCCGCGGCGTCACCCTCGGTACCACCGTCGCCATGGCCCGCCGTCGGTCCCAGCTCGCCCTGATCCCCCGGAGCGCGCTCTCTCACGAACTCGCGCCGGGCGAACGGCTGATTCCGGCGCCGTTCCGCTACCGGCTCACGCTCAGCCTGGTCACCGGAACCACCCCGCCCACCCGCCTCGTGGACCTGCTCCCCCAGCTCCGCCAGACGCTGAACCTGACTCGCCCCAGATGACCGGTTCTTGATTTGGTTGAGAACTCAGCCATGGCGCTGAGGGCCTGCGCGGCGTAGAACAGCGAGTACAGCTACTTCATCGGGAGGGATCATGTACAGGCGTTCCACTGCCATGGCGGCAAGCGTCTTTCTGGGCATCTCCGCCTTCGCCGTGCCGGCCGCGTCCGCGGCGCCGGCCATTCCGTTGAGCGGCGGCCAGGAGACCGCGGCCGCCGACGATGACGGCCACGGCTTCTTCACGTACACGCTCGAGGGGACGACGTTCTGCTGGACTCTCAGTTGGCAGGACATCGTGACGCCCACCGCCGCGCACATCCACGTCGGCGCACGGAACGTCGCCGGGCCGATCGTCATTTCACTGGACGTAGACGGTGTGCCGGGGCCGGACACCTCGGGCTGCACCACGATCAGCACCGCGCTGGCCTCGGCGATCAGCGCGAACCCGAAGGCGTACTACGTCAACGTGCACAACGCCCCGTTCCCGGCAGGCGCCATTCGTGGCCAGCTGAAGTAGGTACGGCGAACGACCTCGGCCCGGCGTACCGCAGTACGGGCTAGAGCTGGACGCCCCGGGTGAGCGCGCCATCGACCACGAGGTTGGCGCCGGTGACGAAGCTCGCCGCGGGGCTGGCCAGGAAGACCGCGGCGCGGGCGATCTCCTCGGGGCGCGCCATCCTGCCCGTCGGGTTGAGCGCGAGCGCGTCCTGGAAGAGCGCGGGGTTGTTCTGCTCGATGTTCTCCCAGACGCCGCCGGGGAAATAGGTGTTGCCGGGCGAGATCGAGTTGGCCCGGATGCCCTTGTCCGCAAGCTGAAACGCGAGGCCCTGGGTGTAGTGCACGATGGCGGCCTTGAAGGTCCCGTAGGCGCCGGCGGCGAAGTCGATCTCCCGTCCGGAGACGCTGGAGACCGTCAGGATCGACGGGGCCTGGCTCTGCTCGAGGAACGGCATCGCCGCGGTGACCAGGCGGACCGCGCCCATCATGTCCACCTGGAAGCTCTGCTGCCAGAACTCCTCGCTGTCGCCGATCGCGAGCGCACTGACGTTCGACACGACGATGTCCACGCCACCGAGCTCGGCCGCGCTGTCCGTCACCCACTGCGTCAGCGCGTCCCCGTCGCCGACATCGAGGGCTCTCCCGCTGGCCGTCGCCCCGTCGGCCCGCAGCTTGTCGACCGCGGCCGTCACGTCAGCCTCGGTCCGAGCGCAGAACGCCACCGCGGCACCCTCCGCCGCCAGCGCCTCCACGATCGCGTGACCGATCCCCTTGGTCCCGCCCGTCACCAGCGCCCGAAGCCCAGCCAGTTGAAGATCCATGATTCCATCTTCAACTTCCTGCCTGTCCCGCCGCAAGGGAAGTCTCGCGGCGGGCGGGCCGGAGTACGGGTCAGGCCTGGTCGAAGAAGCGGTCCAGGACGCGGGAGCCGAACTCCAGCGAGGCGGTGGGGACGCGCTCGTCGATGCCGTGGAACATGCCCATGAAGTCCAGGTCCGGCGGGAGTTGCAGCGGCACGAAGCCGAAGCAGCGCACGCCGAGGCGGGACCAGGACTTCGCGTCGGTGCCACCCGACATCAGCAACGGCGCAGTACGGCTTTGGGGGTCTTCCGCCGCCAGGCAGGCCTTCATCGCCTCGACCAGATCACCGCTGTACTCGGTCTCGAGCGCGATGTCCTCGATCACCGTCTCGCGCTGCACCTTGTCGCCGAGCAACTCGTCGATGGTGGCGAAGAACTCGTCCTCGTAGCCGGGCAGGAACCGCCCGTCGACGTGCGCCTCGGCGTCGCCGGGGATCACGTTCACCTTGTAGCCGGCGTTCAGCATCGTCGGGTTCGCGGTGTTGCGGATCGTCGCCCCGAACATCCGGCTGAAGCTGCCCAGCTTGCCCAGCGTCTGCGTCATGTCGTCGGGGTCGAGCTCGGTGCCGAGCACGTCCTCGAGGGTCTTGAGGAACTCTCGCACGGTCGGTGTCACCCGCAGCGGCCACTCGTGGTTCCCGATCCGGGTGACCGCCTCGACCAGGTTCGTCACCGCGTTGTCGTTGTTGACCATCGACCCGTGACCCGCCGTACCGCGGGCCTTCAGGCGCATCCAGTTCATGCCCTTCTCGGCCGTCTCGATCAGGTAGAGCCGCAGATCGTCCTTGACCGTGAGCGAGAACCCGCCGACCTCACCGATCCCCTCGGTGCAGTCGGCCACCGTCTCCGGGTGGTTCTTGATCAGCCACTGGGCGCCGTACAGGCCGCCGGCCTCCTCGTCGGCTGTGAACACCAGCCGCACCGGCCGCCGCGGCTTCACCCCCGCCCGCTGCCGGGCCCGGACCACCGACAGCACCATCGCGTCGAAGTCCTTCATGTCCACCGCGCCGCGACCCCAGACACACCCGTCGAAGATCTCCCCCGCGAACGGATCGACCTTCCAGTCCTTCGGATCCGCCGGCACCACGTCAAGATGCCCGTGCACCAGCAACGGGCCAGCTTCCTCGTCTTCACCTTCCCAGTGGGCGACGAGACTCGCGCGCCCCGGCTCCGACTCGTAGATCGTCGACTCGATCCCGACCTCGTCCAGCTTCGCCGCCACGTACTCCGCGGCGCCCCGCTCCCCGTTGCTCTTCCCGTTGCCGTAGTTGGTGGTGTCGAACCGGATCAACTCACTACAAAGCTCCACCACCTCCCGATCAGCTCCGTAGTCCGGGCGGTCACTGACAGTCGCAGAAGTCATTACCCCATCCTCTCCCGCCCCGATGTGAATTTCACCCGTGGGGTTTGCTACTGTTCTCCGGTCGGCGCCACCAGGGGCCAGACACCACTCGTCCGGGTGGCGGAATAGGCAGACGCGCTAGCTTGAGGTGCTAGTGCCCTTTACGGGGCGTGGGGGTTCAAGTCCCCCCTCGGACACTGAAACGAATGCTTCAGACGAAGGCGGCACGAGCGATCGTGTCGCCTTTTGCGTGTGCGCGTACTGGCATGGCTTGTGCCGGCCAGCATGTTGCTACCGACAACAATATGATCACGGTACTGGGATGCCGAGATCGCGCGGATGCGGCCTGACCGGACTGAATCTCTCGTTGGCGCCGAGCTGACAGATGACGTAGGGAGTTGTCATTCGGCCAGGAACTCAACCACCAACTGGTTGAAGTCGTCCGGCCGCTCCAGCGGCAGCAGATGCGATGAACCGTCGCCGTTGACGATCTCGAGCCGGGCTCGGGGGATCCTGTCGGCCACCTCGCGCGCGACCCACGGCGGCGTCAGCAGATCCTGCTCACCGACGATCACCAGAGTGGGGGCCTTGATGCCGCCGAGTCGATCGAGGGCGTCGAACTGGAGGTAGGCCTGAGCCTGGCGATCGTAGGCCTTGGGCTCGACCGGGTTCGGATTGCTCGCCAGCATCGCCATCGTCTCCTGCACCGCCTGCTGGTTGCGGAGGAAGGCCGAGGAGAACAGCCAGCTGAACTGCTGACCGCCGAACACCTCTCCGGTGGAGTCGTTGGCCTTGACCCAGTTCCAGATCGAGATCGGGTCGACGGCGCTCCGAGCGGGCGCCGCATTCGGACCTGCGAGCACCAGCCGGTCCAGGCGAGCCGCATGCCGCAGCGCGAACTCCACTCCGATCATGCTTCCCATCGACAAGCCCAGCAGGTGAGTGCGGTGGATGGCGAGAGCGTCGAGCAGACCGGCCAGGTCGTCAGCCATGTCCGCGACGGTGTACGGGTGATCGGCTCGGGCGCTGCGGCCGGCGTCGCGGTTGTCGACGAGGACGACCCGGAACTGGGTGGAGAGAGCGGGGACTTGTTGAAGCGTCCACAGCGATGAGTCGTATCCGATCCCCATCAGCAGGATGAGTGGGGGGCCGTCTCCATGAATCTCGTAGTACAGCTCCTGCCCGTTCGTGCGAACGGTTCCCGATCGCGGGACGTCCTTGATGTTCACGGACATGGGTTCCTCTTTCGAAGTGGCGGTAGCGTTGCTCATGAGTCCTCCTCGTTTGCCGCGTTGGCTCGGGGCTCGTGGTCCCCACCCTGGATGCGTGAGCAAGACGGTTACGGCGGTAACCCTCACGGTTACGATCGGCGCTGGCTGACCCGGAACTCCGACCGGCCACGAATTCGGGAGGCGTGCGATGACCGACGGTGCTGGTCCCGGTCTCATCGAACGCGCTCGTGACGCGAAAGCCAGGGGCGATTGGCAGGAGGCCTTCTCCCTGCTCGTGGAGGCGGACGCGGACGGCCTCCTGGCGCCCGCCGATCTACCGGTGCTTGGCGAGGTCGCCTATGCGGCCGGCCATCTCGATGTGACTATCGAGGCGTGGGAGCGCGCCCACGCGGCCTGCATGCAGGCGGATGACCGCGTCGCGGCCGCAGCTGCGGCCGTTCGCGTCGCGATGCACCTACTCTTCGACACCGCGCTCATGGCGCCGGTGCGCGGCTGGTTGGCACGAGCGGAGCGGCTTCTCGAAGGTCGCGAGGAGACGCCGGCGCACGCGTGGTATGCGGTCGTCCGCAGCTATGAGCGGATGCTCACTGGTGACATCTCCGGCGCTCGGCAGTGGGCCCTGGTCGCCATCGACGTCGGTTCGAAGTGTGACCCGGCGGCACTTGCCATCGGGCGAGTGGCAGAGGCACGGGGGCTCATCTTGAACGGCGACGTCCGGCAAGGACTGGCGCTGCTCGACGAAGCCGGGGTGGCGACGGTCTCTGGGGACCTCGATCCGTTCTCGACCGGCGTCGTGTACTGCGAACTCGTCTGCGCGCTGCAGGGCGTCGCGCAGTTCGACGCGGCCGAGGAGTGGACCGAGGCGATGGAGCGGTGGTGCGAGACGAACGCCATCGGGAGCCTTCACGGTCGCTGCCGGGTCCACCGCGCCGAGATCCTCAGGTTGCGCGGGTCGTGCAACGAGGCTGAGAGTCAGGCACTTGTGGCCTGCGAGGAACTTCGCCCCTACCTGCGGCGCGAGCTGGGGTGGCCACTGAACGAGCTCGGACGGATCCGACTTCACAGGCGAGACATTGTGGGCGCGGAGGAAGCCCTGCTGGCCGCTCATCGCGCCGGATGGGACCCTCAACCGGAACTCGCGCTGGTGCGTCTGGCCCAAGGCGACGTGGCCACGGCGGCGGCCGCCATCCGAGACGCTCTCGAGCACCCGTTGCGAGTGCCGTCGAAGGAGCGACCACCGAATACCGATCTGCAGCGCGCGCCGCTACTCGAGGCGCAGGTCGAGATCGAGATCGCAGCCGGAGACCACGAACGGGCTCGATCGGCCGCCGACGAACTGGAACTCGTCGCCGGCCGATTCGAGAGTAAGGCGCTGGCCGCCGGCGCCGCCCTCGCTCGAGGAAGGGTGCGGCTCGCCGACGGCGACGCGACGGGCGCGAAGCAGTCCTTCTCCGAAGCCTTGCGACTCTGGAACGAAGTCGGCGCCCCCTACGAGGCGGCGGTCGCGCGCATCGGCCTGGCCGAAGCCCATCGCGCCAGCGGAAGCGAGCACCGGGCCGTCTTGGAGCACCAAGCGGCGCGCACGATCCTCGAAGGAATCGAAGCCGCCCCCACGGTGCTCCCAGCAGATGACACCGCGCACCACGACGCACCCGACGAGCCGACCGGGAGCATCAACGTCTTTCGTCGCGAAGGTGACTACTGGACGGTGGTCTTCGACGCGGAGACCGTCCGCCTGCGCGACCTCAAGGGCATGCAATACCTCGCACGGCTCCTCGCCGACCCCGGCCGGGAATACCACGTGCTGGATCTCGTCGGCGCCAATACCCAAAGCGGCGCACAGCTCGACAGCAGCCAAGGGGCCCGCATGCCGCGCCAGGCACTCGGCGACGCGGGCGAGATGCTGGACGCACGAGCAAGGGACGCCTACCGCCGACGCCTCGTCGAGATCGACGAAGACCTCGAACAGGCGCGCACCATCGGGGACACCGAGCAGGCCGCGCAGGCAGAGGTCGAGCGCGACTTCCTCCTTCGAGAACTCGCACGCGCGTTTGGTTTGGGTGGTCGTGATCGACGAGCATCATCCGCGTCCGAGCGCGCTCGAGCCGGCGTGACACGCGCCATCCGCCAGACGATCACCAGAATCACTGAGCACCATCCCCAGCTCGGCGAGCATCTCAGCCGCACCATCCGCACCGGCACGTATTGCGGCTACCACCCCGACCCTCGGGCCCCCGCCCTGTGGAGGTCCTAACACCGGCAGAGGCTAGGTGGTGCAGACAGGGGCCGGCGGGGACTTGGTGAGCAGGAATTGATCGCTCGCGTTCCGTGCACAGTCCGAGGTGTAGTACGAGGTGTGTCCGCCACCGATACGAGACAGCACGCTGCTCCCCCGGTTCGCCAGCACCTGGCCGGACCCACTGCGGTAGACACCGACGGCGTATGTGGCGACGACTCGTCCTGCGGCTGTTCGTGACCCTGTCCGCGATCACAGGAAGCAGGTAGGTCTGCTTCAGACTTTGAACTATTGGGTTCCTGCTCACAGGTCGAAACTTGCGGGCATGGACATGCCAACTGCTGTGCCTCGTACTGTTCTGGATCGGATCGGCAACACCGCGTTGGTGCCGCTGCGACGGCTCGGACCGCGAAACGGGTCTCGGATCCTGCTCAAGCTGGAGGACGGCAATCCAACCGGAAGCATCAAGGATCGGATGGCGCTGGCAATGATCGAGGCCGCGGAAGCCGATGGCCGGCTGCAGCCCGGTGGCCGCGTGGTCGAGTACACCGGTGGCAGCGCCGGTGTCTCATTGGCTCTGATCTGCGCTGTCAAGGGATACCGCCTCGACATCGTCAGCTCGGACGCGTTCGCGGCCGAGAAGCTCGCCCACATGCGGGCGCTCGGGGCCGAGGTGCATGCGATCGCCAGCGATCAGGGCCGCATGACGGAGCAGCTCACGCGTGACATGATCGAAGCCGCCAGGGTCCTCGCCGATAACAACGGCGGCTTCTGGACCGACCAGCTCAACAACACCGACCAACTGCGTGCATACCACGCAATGGCCGACGAGATCTGGGCCCAGGCTGACGGCGAGCTGGATGCGTTCGTTCAGATCGTCGGCACCGCGGCCTCACTGCGGGGCAACGCCGAGAGGTTGCGGAAGTACGACGACTCGATCGCCATGGTCGCGATCGAACCAGCCGAGTCCGCAGTACTGTCCGGGCGCCCGACCGGCGCGCACAAGATCGACGGCGTCGGTGCCGGCTTCGTCGTACCGCTGTGGTACGACGAAGTGGCCGATGCGATCGAACTGGTGTCCACATCGGAGGCGAAGGCGATGGCGGTGCGGCTCGCCCATGAGGAAGGGCTGTTCGCGGGCACGTCGACGGGAGCCAACGTCCTCGTCGCCCTGCGCCTGGCCGAACGGCTTCCCCCGAACTCGACGATCGTCACGGTCATGTGTGACTCCGGCACGAAGTACCTGAGCAAGTGAGCGCGAATGCCGCGACGGCAGACCACGCCGACGTCTCGATCCTCGCCGTGGACATATTCGGCACCACTGTCGACTGGACAAGTTCAATACGTGAACCGCTCGCCACTTAGCTCTGCTAAGCAGATGGCGACGGCGCGAGAGCGCTACGGGCGAACGCGTACCGACGGAACCACCGATGCATCTGACGTTGTAGGGCGCGGTTGCCGTGGACAATGACTTCAGGGTGCTGCTCTAACTGTGACCAGGTCAGGTCGCCGAGCCACCAATGGGTGACCTCGGCGGTCGGCGCCGTGAGCCAGAGATCCACCGGTGCCCCGGTGTCCTGTCGGCACAGGTTGACATTCGTCTTGGACAGATGCAGCCAGAAGTATCTGTCGCTCGGCGGTCGGTCGGTGAACTCGAACTCGAGGACCACAGTCGCCTCGGGCAGGGCATCGACATCGACTCTGCGTTGCATGTCCCAGGTGAGCGCCACGGTGTCGAGGTCGTCTTCGGACAAGGCGGCGCTCTCGGTCGTCATGCCCCACCGGGCGAGTTCACGGACGACCAGAGCGAGGCTCAGCCCGGAGTCGGTGAGCTGGTAGCGCCGATCGGAAACGACGACGAGGCCGGCGGCGCGGAGGGTGCGCAATCTGGTGCTCAGCGTGGCCGGTGGGATGCGCGGGATGCCGCGACGGATGTCGCCGAACGTGACCGGCCCTGAAAGCATTTCGCGCACGATCAGCAGGGTCCACCGCTCACCGACCACGTCCAGTGCTCGTGCGACCGCACAGAACTGCCCATACCCGCTCATCGGGCCAGATTAGCTGCCGTCTGCTTCAAATCGTGAAGTTGAAAATGAACACGCCCGGCTGTCGACTGGCAGTCTGATGAAGATTCCAAGTGACTTGCCCTTGGTCGAGCGTAGTGCTGTGCGTGTCGTAGTTCTCGACGCCGATGGCCGGATTCTGCTGCTGAGGGTTCACGAGCCGATGCATCCTGAGCAGGGCATGTGCTGGGAGTTGCCCGGTGGTGGGATCGACCCTGGCGAGACATACTTCGATGCTGCGATCCGAGAACTCCGTGAAGAGACCGGCCTCGCCGTCGCGAGGCGAGACATCGGACCACCCACATGGCGCCGGCGCTGCACGTTCCAGCACGCCGGCGCACGCCGTCTCCAGGACGAAGTAGTGGTTACCGCGCAGTTGCACGAGCGGGCACCCGCGGTGCAAGAACTGGACCAACTTACGGACGAACGAGAAACTTTTCGTGGCTTCCGGTGGTGGACGGTCTCAGACGTCGAGACCAGCATGCAGCGCTTCTTTCCGGGCAGGCTTCCCCGTCTGCTTCGCAAGTACCTCGAAGGCGAGCGGATCGACGAACCCTTCGAGTTCTTCTCGTAGACCTCGACGACGCCCTGCCGAACTTGGTCGATCCAGCGGGAGCTGTTGCTCATTTACGCTAACGGTCAGAAGACCGTCCACGAGGCCCCGGCTCCTGTGCCGCCACCTCCAAAGGGAAGCATGTAATCGGTGACGGCATTCGGCTTCGTGCTTACAGCCGCGCTCCCCCGACAGCTGCACGACGTTGTCGCACGCCTATGTCTCTCATCGCTGCGTAGAGACCCGGCATTTCTTTGAACCCGGCCCGAGCTCGCCGACCGGCGTCGCGGCAGGTCCTCGTCGAGGTGCGGCAGATCGGCGGCCACCGGCTGCCGAGCTTCACGTTCGCTGCGGACGACTACGTCCACGCCTACGACGGGCCCACCCTCGCGCGCCTGCGCAGCGCGATCCGCGCCTACGACCCACACGGCGTGATGGCCATCGGGCACGTGCTCGGCGCCTGACCGCGGTCAAAGTTAGGCAACAGGTGGAGGAGCATCGCGTCCTTGCCGGCTGCCGGAGTAGGCGCGTTCGCGGAGTTCGCGCAGCCAGCTCGGCGCCGGGACGGCGTCGTGAGGGTGATTCAGGACTGGGTCGAAGACGAGTCCGCTGTCGTCGAGGCGTTTGTGCAGTCCCAGCCGGCCGATCTGGTGCCAGTCGGCAGTTTCGTCGCTGATGTGCAGGGTGAAGCTGGGCGGCGCGGAGTTCTCCAGTTCGTGGATTGATGCGTGCCCAACGGGAGGACTGGACGGTGTCAGCATCAGCCACCACCAACGGCCGGCTGATTCGTACGGGGCCAGAGTCCCGTAGCGGGTGGTGCCCCAATCCCCGGCGGGCATAGGAATCCAACGAGTCCAGGGACCATCGCCGGCACTGGAGAACAAGAAGTCACATTGTCCGGCCGGCTCCTGCAGATGGAATCGCAGGGCCAGGCCGAGGACGTCGGGCCATCGGCCTGGTGTTCCGGCGCCTTTCGACAGTCTCACCGTCGTGACGTAGTCGCCCTGAGGAATCAAGCGAGTCGGGTGGTCGACCATGAGTCGTGCGGCGAAGGTGACGCCGCGCGGATGCACTGCGGGGGCATGCCGCACCTGCGCCAGTGAGCGGAAGGCCAACGCGAACCCGCGGGCCGGCGCGTTCGTGAGCCATCGGACTGCGCCCGCCAGGCTCGTTGTTTCCCGGTTCATGGTTGGCGCCGGTGACTCACGGGACCTCGGCTGAGCAACGCGGACGACTTACTCGTCACGGTACGTCGCCGCAGTACGGCGGTGGAGCCGGCCGAGGCGTGGCTCATCCCTTCGATGGTTTCCCGCAAGACGTCGCGTTCGGGTGAGTAGGCTCCGACCGATGACGTGTGCACCACCTGCCCGACACCCGTCGAAGTGCACGCGTCAAGGACCCGTTGCGTCCCACCGACACCGACGGCCTCAAGGTAACGCACTTGATGCGAGGGCTGGAATGCCCAGGCCAGATGCACCTCCGCGTCCGCGCCACGGACAACCTGTCTTAACTGGTTCTCGCAGTCGCGGCTGGACAGATCGATCGACACCCACCGGGACCTACCCATCGCGGCTTGGTCGGGTACCCGCCGTGCCACCGCGATGATGTCGTACTCCCCGGCCGCTCGCAGGCGACGGGTCAAGGCGCTACCAACATTGCCACTAGCGCCGGTGATGACAACTCGCATAGTGCTCCCAGTGCTCCTCGTGGCCCCCTCGCGGGAAGCACGGCGCTCTGCGCTGGAGTTCGTTGCCGACCCACCTCCAGCGCCTTCACTGATGGAGTGGTGCCAGGGTCCAGGACAGCTCCCAGAGCACAGCTATCCGCCCCTCAGCAGACGGCTGCTTCCGCACCGTCGGTACCCGGGTCAGGCACCGGCAAACGACTGCTGACACCTGCACGGCCTAGTCACGGGTGATCACAGACGGCTCCATGGCCGGAGCGATCACGCAGAATCCGGTCGGCATCGGCGAGCAGACCGTGGCCGCGGCGATGAAGGTGATCCGCGGCGAGAGCGTGCCGAAGGTCATCGACACGGGCTTGTTCTGGTACGACAAGACCAACATCGACGACCCGAAGATTGCCGCCGTCCTCTACCAGCGACCCGGCACAGCTCCGCAGCAGGGAGCTTCGCCGGGCCGTAGCTGGGCGCCCGGTCGACGGTTGGCTCCTACTCCTCGTGCGGTGGTCGACGAAGTCGACGCGTAGGGGGCGGGTTCACCGGAAGAGATAGCCCGCCAGGTCACTGCCCGACCGAGTGGTCTGAACTGCGCCAACACCCTCGACCGGGTCGTCGCTGACCAGACGGGTCCGGAATGACGACTATGCTGGCTGGATGCGCAGGCTGAGCGGGATTCCCGCAATGCTCTGCACGGTTGCAGCGCTGACCGCCGCCGGGTGCTCAGGTCCTGCCTCGGACCCATCCTCGGCGCCCGGTTCTACTGCTCCCACCAGCGGCGCCGGGACCTCCCCCGCGACGGCATCCGCGAGTACGCCGATGCCGAGCGTCACCCGACCGTCGCCGACTCCGACGGTCCCACCCAGCACTCGGTTCAAGGACCCGGTCGGCCAGTTGGTCCGCTCCGTCAACCGCTACACCACCGGGCGCGCGCCCAAGCAGGTCGCATTCACGCCCGACGGCAAGGAACTCTGGGTGACGCTGCTCGGCGGCGACGGCGTCGCCGTGCACAACGCCGTATCCGGCGCCAAGTTGGCAGACATCCGGCTCGGCCGCCACGGCGGCGCAGTCGAAGTGATCTTCACCCGCGACGGCAAGACCGCGTACGTGTCGCAGATGGAGACGGGCACCGTCTGGCAGGTTGACGTCGCCTCCCGGAGAGTGCGGCGCAGCGTGGATGCCGAAGGCAACTGGACGAAAGTACTGTCACTGTCGCCGGACGAACGCACACTGTATGCCGCGAACTGGATCAGCCACGACGTGTCGGTCATCGACCTACCGTCGTGGCGGGTGCGCAAAGTCATCCCCACCGTGCACACTCCGCGCGGCCTCTACCCGTCGCCGGACGGCCGAAGCCTCTATGTCGCCGGCTACGACAACGGCGAACTCGCGAGGATCGACCTTCGCAGCGGCATGCAGAAGCTCCTGCTCCGCACCGGCGGCGCGATGCGGCCTGCCGCGGCCGAAACAATCCGAAGAGCTACTACATCCCAGGCCCTGAATGGGGCTCGGTGGTCGTACTGGACGCAGGGACGGGACGGCCACTGGACGCGATCGTGGCCGGCAACCAGACCACTGGGCTCGACATCAGCGACGACGGCGGCCTGCTAGCCATCTCCGACTTCCTGGACAACCGAATCCGGATCTATACCATCCCGCCGTACGAGAAGCTCGCCAGCGGGAACGGCGGCTTCTGGTCCCGACATCGAGCCAGACTGACCAAGTAGACCCGCCGCGGCTCGTTCGACGCGGTGACGGTTGCGCCGGCGCGCTCATCCGCCACCCCATTCGAGGTCACATGGACCCGCAGTGCCACTACCGACGGCCGCCCCACCTTGGCGGCCGTCGGGTTGTGGTGGCTACGGCTCGAAAGCGCTCAGGAGTCGTCGCTGAAGGTTCCGCCGAAGATGTCGGAGTTGCCGAACGTCGCCGGGCAGTCGTTGTTCGGGCCCGGTCGCAGTTCCGTGGAGTGCGTGGCCGGCAGCTCGGCTGCCGCCTCCTGGTCCTCCTTCTCGTCTCCGACAACGGGTTCGGTGGTGCCTGCCAGGACATCCTCGACGAACGCCTGCCGGTAGGTGTTGATGGCGGGGCAAACGGCTCCGTTGCGCATGTCGTTCCAGACGCCGGAGCCGTAGTCCCGGGTGGCGACGGCGTAGTTGTAGTCGCCGAGGAACTCCGAGGTCAGGCCGTTGGCGCTGGACGCGCGCCCGTCTCCGACGGCTCCGCGCAGGACGGTGCTGAACGCGCCGATCGTGCCCGTGCCGGCGATGTCGGCGTGCCGGACCACGCCCAGCATCCGGCGCGCCGAGGTCGTGTCGTTGCGCCACGGGTCGAGCCAGGCGTTGTAGACCAGCCACGCGTCGGTGCCGTCGGGGGAGATGGCCACCGCCGGGAAGTTGGCGCGGTCGGTGCCCTCGCTGACCACCACCTTGGCCGAGTAGGTGCCGCCCCCGTTGGTCGAGCTCACCACAAATGCCTTCTCGAGGTTGGTTCCCAGACTGTCGTCGGACCAGGTGAGCAGGATCTGGTCGGTGGCGTCCTCACCGGTCGGCGCACCGTTGGCGATGTCGAACGACGGGAAGGTGTTGGTCCGCGCACCGGCGATGCCATCGATGGTGAACCGGCCCTGCGCGGGGTCGAACTGCCCGATTCCGCCAAGCCCCGAGACCACGGCCCTGGGTCGCTCGAAATTCTGGCCACCGTTGAAGGACCGGGCCTGGAAGAAGACGCCCTGACGGGTGCGGATGTCGGTGCCGATCCACACCACGTAGACCACGCCCTGGCTGTCGGTCCGGATGGCACAGCCCTGCCGTCCGCCGGTCTGGTTGTTGTTGGTCGCCGCGGACAGTTGGCGCGTGGTCCACGTGTCGCCGCCGTCGGTCGAACGAGCGAACAGCACCGGTTCGGATCCAGCGGACCCGCGGAATCCGACGTTGCAGACGTACGCGTTGCCGAAGTGCGGGCTGCTCTCGGCGTTGTCGGCCCAGACCTGTTCCTTGTCGCTGAAGAGGGCCTGGTTCTGCCTCGTCACGACCACCGGGTCCATCCAGGCGTCGTTGTCACCGGCGATGGCGCCCGCCAGGTCATCGGTGCGAGACACCGCGATGGCCGCATCGCCGGCAAAGCCGGGATTGCCCGGGAAGTTGGTGGCGATGTTCGCGTAGTACAGCCGCTGCCCGTTGTCCCAGGAGAAGTTCCCCGATGCGTCGGGAACGGGACCGAAGACCAACTCCGGGTCGCCGTTGGAGACCATGCCGTTGACGTCGTAGTTGGGCAGTGTGCCGATCGGGCCGTTGGGATCGGGCACGCAGCCGGCGTCCCCGGCCGGGGGTTGGCCAGGCGCGACGTCTGGTGCGCCGAGGCAGGACGGTGTGACGCGCGCCGAGAAGCCGGTGTACGTCGGTTGCGTCCACGTGCGGCCGGAGTCGGTCGAGAACTGGATGCCGGACACGCCCACGCCCGGGGTGAACGGGCAGGTGCGGTCATCGCCGGCGTTACACGCCTCCAGGTCGATGTTGTCGTTGGCTCCCGCCGCGAGAATCGCGGGGTTGACCGGGTTCACGGCCAGACCCGGCTCGTTCTGCTTGTTCTGCGAGAAGAGCTGGTCATTGCTGCCGACAGTGACTTCCGTCGAGCCGCCGGGTGTGATCGGCGCGGCCTGGGCCAGCGCCGGGAGAAGTAGTGCTGCGAATGCCGCGGCGACCGTCGCGACGACGTTGATCCTACGCATGACGCTCCTCGGCTAGATGGATCGTTCTGCGCGGCGCGCCCGGGGTACTGGTCAGCACTGGCCGGGTGGTCGCAATCTTTTAGTTTCGTCCGCTCGCAGCACCCCGGCAAGGGCGGAGAACCGCGGACCCCTTTGTGGTCGCCCGTGCTCCGGCGCAGGCTTCATCCTTGGCGGAGACTCGTCGGTCTAGTCTGCGGTGATTGCGTCGCTTCGGTCTTTGAGGTCGGCGGCTCCCTCGGCTTGGGTCGCGCAGTGGGCGCAGCAGTAGAATCGGCCGCTCACCTCGACGCCGTGACCGATGATCTTGCAGCCGCAGTGCTCACAGACCGGAGCCATCTTGTGGATGGCGCACTCGAAGCAGTCGAACACATGGAGGAAGCCGGCGGCCATGATCTCGATGGGCTTGTCGTAATCGTTCCCGCATACCTCGCATACAGCCATCAGTAATCACCCCTCACGGCCACACCATGCGCCGGCGCATCTAGGAGGTCAACCGCTCGACGTGATCTCCCAGGCCGTCGTCAGTACGAGGTTGTGTGCCGCACGAACGCGCGCAGGCGGTTGAGCGGCCAGGTGTTGATGACGTCGTCGGGGGGTGAACCCGTTGCGCCATACCCACGCCGTTCCCCAGCCCGACGATCCCGGGCCGGCGTCGAACACAAGAACTCTCAGTCGCCCTGGACAGAGGTGAGCGACGCGGACCGCTGACTGCGGTCTTTCTCGAGCAGACACATGATCACAGTGGCAAGGAGGGCTCCACATCCAGGCGCACCGCACCTGCTCCCGTCCGGCCCCGCCCGCCTGGGTGTCAGGGAGCAGGCGGGGCGACCTCGAAGTGTTTGACTGTCGAGTCGCGCTCGAGGAGATAGTCGTCGTCCTCGGGGTAGTACTTCGCCTTCTCGATGTCCTCGCCGGCGAACGCGCGAATGTGGTCGAGGTCGGTCCACCAGCTCAGCGTGATGATCTCGGTCCGGCCGTCGCCGAGGTCACGCGTGAGCAGCTGCGCTCCCTCGTTCCCCGGCGTACGTCGATAGCCGGACATTCCGGTCCGCTCGACGATCTCGACGTACTCGGCCACCTTCTCAGTGGGCACAAGGCCTCGCCACATCCGCGCGATCATCCGCTCAGCCTAGCTACACAGTTCAGGGTGCCGCCGAACGTGGTAGATCAGTGTTGGTCGACGTAGAGAACTTCGTCGCCCCGGCCCCGGTGCACGTGATCATCGTGTAGGCGCTGGTGGTCGCGGACACCGATGGGCGGGCTTGTCCGGCGACGTAAGACGATCGGCTGAGATCGGGGGCGCTAGCTGCGTGACGCGTCCAGCGTGATCTCGATCGTATGGTCTCCGTTCAGGGAGGCCGGTACGACGAATTCCGTGCCCGGTCTGCCGTCAAGCTCGAACGAGCGGATGACGTTGCCCTCACCGCGAAGTGCCACCGTCAGGCCGGCGTCGCGATATCGCAAGCCGCTCAGCGTGACATCACCCCAGCCAGGCGGGAGGGACGGCGCCAAGGTGAGGCCGCGGTCGTCGAACGTCATCCCGAACAGCCCGGTGTGCATCATGTCGATGAACGCTGTCGCCGACCAGGTCTGGTCGGGCTGCGAGTCCCAGCGACGTTTCAGGACGCCGGTCGCACCCTGGTAGCCGCCTTCGACGGCCCCGGTGTTCCCGTCGTAGATCTCCCAGAACCCGCCGCTGTCCCTGACCAGTTTCGCGAGCAGCCCAGTCTCCGTCGCGAACCCCTCTACATCGCCATGCTTGGCCAGGCCCTTCGCCCAGAGTCCTTGCACGAGCGGCCAGACCATCGCGTTGTGCCGTCCGGGCTCGGCGCTGGAGTATCTGTTCCAGTGCGGATAGGTGTCGGGCATTCCCCACGTCATCCGCTGCGCGTTCGAGATCAGGGAACTGGCTTGCGCGGCGTCGGCGATCCCGAAGAGCAGGGTGAACGCCAGCCCCGTACCTTCCTGGTACGCGCCCGGCGTCCCGTCGGCCGTGAGCTCGTAGTTGTAGCTTCCGCTCCGCGGATTCCAGAAGTGTTGGTTGATGGCCTGCTTGATCGCCGCCGCCTTGGCGCGGTGGCCGTCGGCCGGCCGGCCGAGTGTGTCTGCCATTGCGGTCGCGCACGTGTAGGCCGCGTAGTACAGCGCGTTGGTGCTGAGGTACATGGCCGAAACGACATCCGGGTACGACGTACTCTCGCTCCCCCGCGACTCGTCCTCGTACGCCGTCGGCGCCGGGAATCCGGACACGCCGTCGTTGAAGAACGACGGACCGGTGAACAGGCCGTAGCGCGCATCGGGGCCGAAGACCGCAGCCTGCTCGCGGAGGGCGAGAGTGTTTGTGACGACGTCGTACGCACTCTGCAGGAAGTCCCGGTCGCCGGTCACCAGATAGTGGTGCCAAGCGCCGACGGTCCACACCACCTGATCCCACTGCTGGCTGTCCTGCTGCAGCCTGAGCTTGCCCCCGGCATCCTTCTCGACCACAGCCCACAGCGTGTTCGCGGCCAACGCCGGCGCCAGCAGACTGGTCGCGTTCCAGCTGTTGATCGTCGCGTCCCGGGTCCACGGCTGCTCGTAACCACCACCAGCGCGGACCATGCCGACCGCTGGATCCATCAGCCCGCTCCTGGCGTGAATCTCGCCGAACGGAACGGTGTTGGTCTCCAGCAGGTTCTCGAGCGCCGCCTCGTATGTCGCCCCGTACAGCGCCTGGGTCTCCGGATCCTCGAACCGCAGCGCCGGCCGCGAGTCTGTCGTCGTCATCCGCTCATTCCATCAGACCCGTCGACCAAGGCAGTACGGCGCCGTCCCCCGCTGACCCGGCGGCGATCGGAGTCGAGCTCGAGGCGCGTCGACCGGGTGCGTGTTCGGCCTCGGACACCCAACTTGTTCACGCTGTCGCCCAAGGGGTGGACCTCGACATCGACCGGATCCCAGCCGGCGTCTGACTACACGTGTCCGCCGACGAGCGGTACGAGCTGTGGCTCGACGGCGACCTCGTCGGCCGTGGCCCGTCGCGGGGAGAGGTCGGCCACTGGTCCTTCGAGAGCTACCGCCTCCTCAACTCGGCGGTCTCGAGTGGGCCCAGGCATCGGTGCCGACACCGCATAGCCCGCTGACGGTCCTGGCCGAGGCCGGCAGACCAACCGAGGTCACTGCGCCTGCCGAGATTGCCGTAACGATCGCACCGACACGCTGATCGGAGACACGCCTGACCGTTCACCGACCAGAATCAGGACCCTCTTGTCGCAGCGCGCAGCATTCGCGACCGTACATACACACACTGCCCAGGGCAGCTCGGTTCACTGGCGAGGTTTTAGTCGCTTGGTAGGGATGGCAGTGAATGGATCTTCCGGCCACGGGTGGCGGGGGTAGCGCGCTCGCAGGTCGGCTCGGACCTGGGGATAGCCCTGCTTCCAGAAGGAGGCAAGGTCGCTCGTGATCGCGACCGGGCGCCGTGCGGGCGACAGTAGGTGCAAAACGACTGGGACACGACCGTCCGCGACGGCCGGAGTGGCAGTCCAGCCGAATACCTCCTGCAGCTTCACGGCGAGGACCGGCGGCTCGACACCGTCGTACGTGAGTCGCACCTCGGCGCCCGATGGGACCCGGAGCCGTTCCGGTGCGAGTTCGCCGAACCGGGTTGCCGCGGGCCATGGCAGCAGTCGCCGGAGCGCCGAAGCCACGTCGATGTGAGCAAGATCGCGCGAGCCTCGCACCGAGGCGAGCTCGGTACCCAGCCATTCGTCGAGATCGGCCAGGAGTGCTTCGTCATCGACCGCAGGCCATGGGGCTCCGAGGTGGGCGTGGCAGAACGCGAGCCGCTCCCGTAAGCCGAGGGCGGCCTCCGACCAGCGCAGTACGGACAGACCGCTGCGCCGGATACCGTCGCGGACGGCTGCTTGGACGAGCAGTCGGTCGGGCTTTGCCAGCGGGACGTCATTGAGCACGATCGCGCCCAGTGCCTCAACGCGCCGCGTCACGATCCGGCCGTTGTCCCAGCGGATCTGGTCGGTGGTCGAGACGAGGTCGCCCGCGATGTCTCGCGCGGTCTGCTCATCGATCGGCGCCGCGGAACGGATCCTGGCGTCGGCGCGACCGGGTGCCCGGTCAGCAACCGCGATCGCCAGCCAGGTAGTGGTCCGCAACGGCGATTGCGGATCCAGAGCAGCACCCGTACCACCAGACATCTGGTACGTCGCCGAGTCGACCCCCCGGACCCGCGCAATCCGATCCGGATACGCCAGCCCCACCACAACCCCCACCGCAAGATCATCCGGTACTGCGCGCGTCCGCCGACCAGCCGGCCCACCGACTGCCGGCCGCACTCCATCCCCACCCAACGAGTCGCCGGTCGTCGCGCCTCGGCCGAGGCGCTCTTTTTCTTCTCGCCAGCGGGCCGTGGCTCCGCGGTCCTCGCCGCGGCGGAGGGCTCGCCAGCGGGCCGGCAGATCATCGCTGAAGTCACGGCTGGAGTCGTCCGAGAGCATCGCGACGATCTCGCGTGCCCGGTCGGCGCCGACCCGCGGCGTCCCGTCCAGCAACGCACGAGCCAACCGAGGATGCGCCCCGATCGCCGCCATCAGGCGTCCCCGCTCGGTGATCCGGCCGCCGTCGTCAAGGGCATCGAGGCGGCGCAGCAGTTCGGTGGCCGCCGTCATCGCCACCACCGGCGGAGCCTCGAGCAAGGTCAGACCGGCACCAGCAGGCGCACCCCACGCCGCGAGGTCGAGGGCGAAGGCTGCCAGATCGGCGATCGCGATCTCCGGCGCCGCATGGTCGTCGAGATGCGAGTGGTCGGAGGCAGACCAGCAGCGATAGACACGGCCAGGCGCCTCCCGCCCGGCACGGCCCGCTCGCTGGTCGGCCGACGATCTCGAGATCCGGCAGGTGACCAACGCACCGAGCCCACGGGATTGATCGGTCCGCGGCTCCCGGGCAAGGCCCGAGTCGACCACAACCCTGACCCCGGGCACAGTCAGCGAACTCTCCGCGACCGACGTCGTGACCACGATCCGACGAGTGACGGCCGACGCCAACGCGCGGTCCTGTTCAGCCCTTGACTGGCGACCGAACAACGGCAGGACATTCTGACCGGCCAACCGGCGAGTCACACCGTTGATCTCGGCCTCCCCCGGGACGAACACGAGGATGTCGCCGTCGTTCTCGGTCAGTGCACGCTGGACGACGGCCGCAACGTGATCCAGTAGGCGCGGGTCGACCCGCCCACCGGGAAGCAGCGGCACGGGGACCGGTGGTGGGGCCCACTCGACCGCGACGTCGAACAGCGCAGCAGACGCGGTGATCACGGGCGCCGGAACGTCCGAGCCCAATGCGCGACTCAGCCTGATCGTGTCCGCCGTGGCCGAGGTCGCAACGATCGCCAGGTCTTCCCGAAGATTCGCCCGGATGTCGATGCAGAGCGCGAGCAGGAGATCGGCATCGAGGTGCCGCTCGTGGCACTCGTCGATCACAATCGCGGCGGCACCCGGCAACTCCGGGTTCTGCTGCAGACGCCGTACGAGGAGCCCTGTTGTCACCACCTCGACACGGAGTCCCCGGCCGCCGCTGCGTTCACCGCGCATCGCGTAGCCGATCCGCTGCCCGAGCGGTTCGCCGACCAGCATCGCCAGCCGGACCGCAGCCGCACGGGTTGCCATCCTTCGCGGCTCGGCGACGATGATCGTGCCCCCGAGCGCGTCGCCCAGCGCAAGCGGCAACAGCGAGGTCTTTCCCGATCCAGGCGGTGCAACCAACACCGCGGTACCGCGCGAACGCACCGCATCGACCGTGGCAGGCAGAACCGCCCGGACAGGCAGATCCGCCCCCGGCACCGACGATTCAGGCAGCAACACGCCTCGACGCTAGCCGACCACCACCACAGAACCCCTCGACAACCCGGTCCACGAGCCTATTAACAGCACGTGGATCCTGGTCCTCGCCAAAACCGACCTCCTCAAGCGAGACCACAGGTCCCCTTCCCAGACTCAGAAACGCGTCGAGCAAGCCCTGGACGCGGGGTTCGACGGTTCGCCTACGAAATGGGCGTCCTCAAACGCCTCCACCCTCCGGCTGATGGCACGCCGGCATCCGCGCCTCCCGAATCCGTCGCCGACACAACCTCCGCGTCGCCACTCGCAGCCCTCATCGCCGCCGAAGAAGGCGCCGACCCCGCCCGCGCCGCTACCTCCGCATGTGGCACGACTCCCACGCTGGCAATACGACGTACTTCAGCCACGTCTACGGCCTGTCGACCATCGACAACCGGGGCCGCCTTGTCGACGCCAGGCTCATGCGTGAACTCGCTTGTCCGCAAATCTCGCCCTGAATATTGCCGCGACACGCGGAGTGCTCCAAATCACACCGGACCCGGCCCGAACCCTCCACATCACCTCACAAGGCCACGTGCGCATCCCTGCCCCACTGCGGCATTTATGCGCACTCAGCACCCCCCCAATAGCGCCGACGTCGAGGCCGCGCGCCTCCTCCTCGCCCGCCTCGGAATCAGCGCCGCCGACCTACTCCCAACCGCTGGCCCGAAATCGGCCGCCCCAACGTTCGCCGAATACATCCCCACAGTCAGTGCTGCAGTCGGACCAGGAACCCGCCGCGTCTACACCTCCTACTGGAATCGCCTCGTCAGGCACTGGGGATCGCGCCGCCTGGACGAACCCACTCCCACAGAGATCCAACAACTCGGCGAGACCACCAAGGTCAGAGACGCCGAACTGATCAGAATCGGCTCGAACGCCGTCTTTCGGTTCAAGGCTGCCTCAGTCATCGGCCGCGTCGCACCCAGTCTCAAAAGGCTGGACTCGGCATCCAGAGAACTCGAGGTCTCGTGGTGGCTGGAATCCGAAGACATCCCAGCTGTTCGCGGCCTGCATCTGGTCCAGCCGATCACCACAAACGAGCGCATAGTCACCTTCTGGCATTCCGTCTCCGACAAGACCGACTACGGCACTACAACGGAGCTTGCCCAACTCCTGCGACAGTTGCACGACCGAGTCCCACAGATCGCGCTTCCGAACCATGATCCGGTCGCCAAGGCACGCGAGCGAATCTCCGAGAGCGACTCGCTCGATTCCGAAGATCTCGAATTCCTGACGAGCCGCCTCGAAGAGCTTGCCGCCGGATACCAAGACGTGAAATTCGAACTCCCCGGCGGGATCATCCACGGTGACGCGAATGTCGGGAACGTCCTCCGCGACCGCAGCGGCACAGCCGTCCTCGCAGACCTCGACTCGGTCGCGTGGGGCCACGGGAATGGGACCTGATCCTGACCGCCCTGTACTTCGAGCAATTCGGCCGGCACACCGATGCCGAGTACGCCGCGTTCGCGGAGACCTATGGCTTCGACGTGATGGCATGGTCCGGATACGAGGTGATGCGCGACCTGCGAGAGCTGCTGATGGTCGCCTGGCTCGCACAAAGCATCACCAGCGAGCGGGGCCGATCCGAGGTCGTGAAGCGAGTGTGCACTCTGCGGACCAATGGCAACCGGCGAGACTGGCAGCCCTTCTAGCCGACAGCGGCAGCCTCCCAGAGCGGGTTGCCCTCCAGCGATTCGTTGAGGTTGCGCACTACGGCGGGCTGCCCGTGCGAAGCAAGTTCACGGCGGAAGTCGGCGACGTACCGGACACACCGAGCGGACTTGAGTTGGCTGCCTGCAGTGACGGCCTCCGCCGCAGCAGCGCAGGCACCATCCAGGTCTCCAAGGCACGCGCCAGGAGCGCAACCTGGCTCATGGCGCCGACCATCTTCGCGAAGAAGTCACTCCGCGCGGAAGTCCCCGAGATCGCCCGCTGCGAATAGGTCAAGGCATCGCTGTTGCGGCCCAGATCCCGGAAGCAATGACTGAATTCTGCGCTCAACTCGGCATCGTTGAAGTAGCTGATCCAATCTGGATCGGTGCCAGGGTTCCGCTCCTCAAAAACTCGGACCGCAGAATTCAGCGCCTTACCAGCGCCAGCCGCATCCCCACCGACGGCGAGAGCACGAGCCTCCGTCGCATGGAAGTGGGCGGTGACTCCATGCGTCGCGACGCCACGAGTTCCGGACCTCGCCGCCCGCGCCAAGTCCACGGCGTCAGCAGAACGACCGAGGTAGGTGGGGTCAAGATGCGCAGAGGCCAGCACTACGCCGACGCCGTCTCCGCCGTTCCCTCGTTGCGATCAGCGCTCGGCTCCGGGGTTGGCGCCGTCCGCGTCGAGGCCGTAGCCGACGACGCAGCCGAGTTCGTGCTCCGGCTCGTCGAGACCGACCCACACGCCCGACCAATCCCCTGGACTCCGAGAGCCGGCAAATAGCCGATCGAGAACCACACCCCACGCGCAGCTCGCGTGACGGTGCTCGACCAGTTGCCGGTGGCACGCGACCACGAGATCACCGTCAAACCGGCCACTGCCGAACCAGAGCCGGCCGAAACCACCGAGCTCGGCGTCGTCACCGGAAACTCAACCTGTCCCCCGGCCAGGCCGTCAAGATCAAGCTCGGCTTCCGCGTCGACACCGCCAAATCCGTCGAACTCCCCGGCTGGCGCGAATAGCGTCGGGTATCAAGCGCGCCGACGGCAGGGTCCGAGAGGTGTGACCACCTTCAGGACTCATCGCATCCAGCACCTGATCGCCGCTGCCGGGCTTTCCATCGCCCTCTCCTTCGCGGCGTCGCTGTCGCCTGGAGCTGAAGCCGCAACTTTTTCGCAACAGGCCTGCACCGGCAAGTGGTCCAGCTCAGAGTCGGACCCTCCTCCTCCCGACGTACGTGGCCTGTCGGTGGAAGCAGCAGCGGACCGTCTCCTAGCCAAGGGCTTCACCTGCACGGTCGTTAACTACGACCTCGTGAAGGTCGACGAGAGGGCCGTCGTCGTTGTCATGCAGGAGCTGCGCAGGACCACAGACGGCGACGGACCGGTTTCGCGGGTGGCCCTCTCGCCTGGCGTGGTGATGCCTGACCTCGTCGGGAAGACCTTGGATGCCGCAGACAAGGTCGCGGCACGACTCGCGATCGCGGTACGAACCTCGCCGGCCCAGGGGGCTGCTGACTGGACAGTCAAGTGGCACAGACCCGCTGCCGGCGCATACATGATGTTCAGGGACGAAGTCATACTGATCCTCAGCGAGCCCGTCCAACCGGTGCTTGTACCGGTGCCAAGTCTGATCGATCGCACCGAGATCGAGGCCGCGGCGATGGTCAAAGACGCTGGGCTCGTCTACGCGCAAAGGATCGTCAAGGCCGGTAAGCGTCCCGGTCGCGTGGTCAGCCAGCAACCGCAGCCAGGAGAGCTGGTCGAACGCGCCAGTACTGTGACTGCCGACATCCGCCGCGTGCCCGCGCCCAAACCAAGCCCGCCGCCGGACACCGTAGTCCCAACTCCCCCCAACCCGCCCTCGGTGATCCGGACGGTTGTGCCGGACGTCGTCGGCCGGCTCGAATCCACCGCACGGCAGGCGATCGGGGTGGCTCGACTGAAGTTTCAATCTCGAGTCGTCCGTTCCGGAAACGCCCCCGGGATCGTCCTGAACCAGCGTCCGCACGCCGGTGCCGAGGTCGACCTCGGCACCGTCGTCGCGGTCGATGTGACCCGCGCGCCGAAGCAGAAGCTCGTGCCAGTCCCTGACCTGCTCAACCGGAGTGAGCACGAAGCCCGCGACGCGGTCGAGGGCGTCGAGCTGATCCTCGATCTGATCGGTGGAAGTGATGCTTCGGGTCGCGAGCGTCAGGTGATCAGCCAACAGCCGCGCGCCGGTGAGCTCGTCCCAACAGGAACGACAGTGACCGTGGAGTTCGCCGCCAGCGAGTCGAACTGGCCGTCGTGGTTGCTGCCGCTGGTGCTCGGGATGGCCGTCTTGGCAGTCGGGGCAGCCGGCCGCCTTCGGCACCGGAGCCATCCAAAACCCAACCACCCACTGCCTCAAGTCCACGCCGCCGGGCGGCTGACCCCGGGCACTCCGCGAATCCACGAATCCGGGCCCGCACACCGAATCCGCGTCAACGCTCGCCTCGATCGAGGGCGCCAGTACCTGCAGGAGAAGACCGATGAGCCCCAGTAGCCACGGAGTCACGATCGCTGCCCACTTCAACCCGACCGAGGTGAACGACCTGGTCGCCAACAGCAAGGTCCTCGAGCTCGTGCCTCATCTCGGTCCAGCCGGCCGACTGGTGTCGGCTCCGGTGACCCGCGCACTCGCGGAGACCTTCGATCGTGACCTGGGTGACCCGATCCTGTGGGCCTGGCGGACGCATCGTGAGCTCAAGGAGGCGGCGACCGCCACCCTCGCGGGCACTGGGTCGCCCGAGTATGTCACCTTGGCCAAGCACGAGATCTCGTCGATCCATCACCCAGAGGTGGATGTGATCGTCGACCGGCAGGCTCCGGTCACGATCACCTTCGATCTCACGTTGCTCTTCACGCTGGATGGCCTCCTGCTGACCGTCCAGAGCGGCCTGCTCATCGGGCTGAGTCCAGGCACCTGCTCGGTCGATCTGACCCTCGGTGCACACGGATTCGATTTCTCTCGTTCCGCGAAGTACGCGCTTCAGGAGTTGGTGCCTTTGCACACCGGCTTGCGACTCCTCCCAGCATCGGCCTACGCACGCCAACCGGTCTGAAATGGGATCGCATGTATCTCTTGGTCTGCTGGTGCGTCCGTCCAGTAACAGCCCCGAACAGCAGGGGCACGACTCGGGGGCCCAGGTGGTGTGCGTCGGCGCTGTCCGATGCGACATGGCATGAGATGGGAGTCGGCATGGAAGACGACGTCTCACCGGTCACCGCTCTGGTTGCCGCCGCAGCCGATGGCGATCAGCAGGCGTGGAGCGAACTGGTGAGCAGGTACGCCCCGTTGCTCGTGTCCGTCATCCGGCGGTTCCGGCTGACGCCGAGCGAGACCGAGGACGTTGCGCAGACCGTGTGGCTGCGCCTCGTCGGCCACCTGGACAGCCTGCAGGAGCCGCAGGCGATTCCGGGGTGGATCATCACGATCACCCGCCGCGAGGCGCTCCGGTACCTGTCGTCCGAGCGCCGGCTGCGCCCCAACGACCCGCTGGATTCCGATTTCCAGACGATCGCGGCGGACATCGGCGAACCCGATGAAGGTCTGTTCCGGGCCGAGCGGCATGAGGTGCTGCTGGCCGGGCTTGCCGAGCTGCCACGCCGGCAGCGCGACCTGCTGTTGTTGCTGCTCGAGGATCCGCGACCGTCGTACGTCGAGATCAGCGAGCGCACCGGGATACCGGTAGGCAGCATCGGCCCCACCCGCTCACGCGCGCTCGAACGGCTCCGCAGATCTCCGCGGGTCCGGGCGTACGTCGAATCCTTGGAGGGATCTGAGCCGTCAGGAGGTGATCACGATGACGCGGCGACTCTGGGATGACGACGAGCGCCTCATCGAGGATCTCGCCGAGGCTGTCCACGCTACGCAACCGTTGGCAGACACGATCGCCGCGCATGCCGAGGGCGCGCTGTCCTGGCGGACGATCGACGAGGACCTCCTGCAGGCGAGCCTGACGTTCGACTCCTCGCTGGAGGCCGCGGCGGGGATCCGGGCTGAACCCGGGCAGACTCGATTGCTGGTGTTCACCTCCACTCCGCTGTCGATGGAGCTGGAGGTGACCCAGGACGAAGTGGTCGGCCAGATCCTGCCGCCTGGCCCGGGCGAGATCCACGTCGAGACCCCGGACGGCACGGAGTACTCCGTCAGCACCAACGAATCCGGCTTCTTCGAGCTGCCGTCGTTGCCTGCTGATGCGGTCCGGTTGCGCTGCGATACGGCGACCGGCCGAGTGGTCACCGACTGGGTGCGGCTATGACTCAGGCCCCCAGCGCGATGAAGGACTGCCCAGCCGTGCGCGCCAGCCGGTCGTCGCCGCCCGACATCCGGGCCTGGGCAAGTGCTTCGGCAAGATCGTCACCGGCCCGCAGCCTGCCGTGCAGGCCGAGCATCAGCGGCACCGTCGCCGGGTCGTTCACCGGTACGACGCTCGCCACGACGCCGGACGACCCTAGTGCCACCAGCGCACTGACCAGACCGAGCAACTCGTCCGCACCGCTGGGTCCGCCGAGCGCGGAGCTGCAACTCGACAGCACTACTCGGTGCGGCGCGTGGTCCAGCCGCTCGAGGTCATACACCGTGAGTGGCCCGTCATCAAATTGGAGCGCCGAGAACAGCGGACTGTCTGCGCGGAACCTGCCATGTGCGGCGACGTGCACCAAGGACGCCCCGTCCATCGCTTCCAGCACTGCTTCTGCCGTCGCATCGCCCTCGGTGAGTACCACCGCATCCGGATACATCTCGGACAGTCGTCGTATCTCCTCTGGTCCGGTCGACAATTGCGGACCGCCGATCAGTACCACCCGCTCGGTCGCCGGCGGTACGGCGCTCCGTGCGCGCAACCACGCGGCCGCCGACGGGGCCACCGAGGTCGGCCGATGCCGCAACGACGGCAGCAGACTCCACGGAACCGCGTGCAGCCGGCCAGTCGGTACGACGACCACGGGGCCGTCGGGCAAGTGCTTGGCCACGTCGCCCAGGAGAGCCGTCTCCAGACGGGCTCCGATGGCGTCAAGGTCGAGCCCGTGTTCGCCGTGTCCGGTCGACTCACGTCGCAGTGCGAACAACGCATGGGACAGACGATGAGTCGCCACCTGCGTGGGACCGATCAGCTCGAGGTGGACCCGGCCACGCGCCGCCACCATCGCGTACAGCTGGTCGTCGACGTCGGTGAGCTCGACCAGGCTGCGGTCTCCGAGCTGAGTGAGCAGGTCGGCACTGCGGAACTGGTCGGGACGGGCGTCTGTGGTACCGGGCGTCACCAGGACTCTCCGTCGGACGGCGGATTCGAGGCGTCGGCGTTCGCGATGCAGCGGAGTGGATCCGAGCCGCTGATCGTGGCTGGTCTCCAGCCGGTAGGTCAGGTTGCGCAACGCGGCGAGGTCCGCGACGAGACCGTCGTCCTCCTGCGGTCGGACCGGCGGAATCGCGAGGACTGTGGCGCGCCAGCGTTCGCTCCACTCGAGGACTTGGCGGGCGTTGCCGCGCTGGACGGCGTACCGGAGCGCGATCGCGGCGAGCTCGGCGCCTTGAGCGGTGGCGAGAACGCGGAGCTCGGTGGCGCCGAGGGTGCGCATGTAGATCTCGATCAGGCTCAGGCCCTGCCTGCAGGCGGCCAGCATCGCGCGCGCCCGCCCGTCGTCTTGGTGGAGCAAACCTTGGGCGAGCCAACCGGCGCCACGCGCTCGCAGGCCTCGGTCCCGGGCGCCGGCCGCGATCCTCAGGTGGCGTCTGGCGTCGGCCGACTCGGTCCGCGCGAGAGCGATCCTGCCCGTCAGCAGGTGCGCCTCGGCCGCGAGGTCCGCGTCGAGCCGGTCGAGCTCAGCACTGAGTCGCTGGCCGGTGTGCAGCAATCGCGCCGTACGATCGCCACCCGCGTAGCGGGTCTGCAGCAATGCAAGCTCGGCCCGCGCCGCCCACCACGGACGCTGCTGGCGGCGGAACAGCTTCATGGCATCGCGACTACGACTCTCGGCCAGCTCCAGAGCACCGGCGGCATGAGCTGCCAGTCCGGCGCAGTGCAACAACTCCGCGCGTCGTGCCGTCGAGCCGCGCTGGTGCTCGAACCGCTCCAGCGCACTGTTGATCTCGGTGAGTGCGTCGCGCGTCAGGCCGGCTGCCAGCAGCACCACACACTTGTTGACCAGCAGGTCCGGCTCGAAGACGCCGAGCTCGTCGACCACCCGTTGCGCGTCGTCGAGGTACAGCAGTGCCGTCGGCAGGTCACCTCGGGCGAACGCTGCGGCACCACGCGCCTGCCGGGTGTCGGCGTACTCGACCTGTTGACCGCATTTCGCGAACAACTCCTCGCTGCGGGCGTAGTCCACGTCGGCGCGCTCAATATCGCCCATCGCGAGCAGCACCATCGCCCGGTGGGTCAGCGCCCGCGCCTCCCACATCAGGTCACCGGTGTCGCTCAGCAACTCGACCGCTTGTTCCGCGTCGGCCAGCGCTTCGGCGTTCCGGCCGAGCAGCGCCCCGCGCACCCAGACCCGGCGGACCAGGATCCGGCCGGCGAGCACACCGGTCCGGCCGGGCACGATCGAGTCGAGCACGGCCAGCCCGCGTCTGGTCTGCCCGGCCATGACCAGAGCCACGCCGAGGCTCGCCAGGATGTCCGCCTCACGGTCGGAATCCGCCGCCTTGCGAGCATGCCCGTACGCCGCCTTGAGCTCGGTCACCGCCTCACGAATGTCGCCGAAGTCGCGGTGGACGACACCCGCGGCCTTGTGAGCTGCCGCGGCATCGGCATCGGACGGGGAGTTCGCGAGAACGTCGTGGGCGATCTTCAGGGCATCAGCGGGCCGCGAAAGTGCCAGCGCGTGCAGCTCGTCGGCGTCCACGGCCCCTCCCCTTGCGTAGCCATGTTCCGATCGTAATACGCCGCACCACCTTATTTTTCGAAGGTTTCTGACCAACTTGGGGGATAAAATGCCAGCAGACCAACGCCTCAAAGATGCCCTACGCCTCATCCTGGACGACCCAGGCGACTCCGAGCGCACAGGTCGTGGCAAGAAGCGAGATGACCGCGAAGAGCGGTGGCACGGCACGGCGGCCGTATACCCACCTGATTGGGAGGAGTGCGGGTACGTCGAGTACTTCTACCGCCGAGACACCATCCTCGTCCGCACGGAAGAGGTGGAGCTGGTGCTCGAAACGCTGCGTGAATCGCCGATGCCTGGGGACGACCGCGGTCCGATCATTCCCGAGAACGTCGCCATCGATCGGTTGCCCGTGATCGGCGGCGTCACCGGTCTGGTCTGGCGCTACGGCAGGACCTTCCGCTCGGTGAAGGCCGGAAAGCCCGGGAAGTTCGGTGGCAAAGACTTCGGCGGCAAGCGCGACGGCCGCTACGACGACACCGATGCGCTGTCGACGCCGACCGTACTGGCTCGGGTGGACGAAAGGCTCGGTCGCGACGTGGTGTTCGCGTGCCACGCGCTCCCGCAGAACGGCAACGGTCATCCGTGCCCAGCGACAGAGCCGGCAGAGCTGCCGAGCAGGTCGGCGAGCCCGGAACCGCCGGTGAGCGATGGGATCTGTTGCGGGACGCACGGATGGGACGGCCGTGACGTGATGGTGGGCGTCGTGGATGACGGTCTCGTCAAAAGCACAGCGGAGATGTGGTCCTGGATGGCGGGCGTGTCCGGCGACGCCGACAACCCCATTGCAGACGGCAAGATCAAGCCGTACGCGTGCCACGGGACGTTCGTCGCCGGCTGTGTGCGCTGTGTGGCGCCGAAGGCGAAGGTTCACGTCAAGAAGGCCGTGTACATCGACTGCCGGCCGTATGCGGGGATGGCGTACGAGCACGAGATCATCCAGAAGATGAGCGACCTGATGGACTGCGGTGCGGACGTCATCGTCTGCGAGTTCGACGGCTTCACCCGCTTCCATCGGCCGATGGTCACCTTCAACGTCTTCTACGACAAGCGTTTGCGTCACCTGAACGTCGTCGTGGTCGCGCCGGCCGGCAACGACACGACGTACAAGCCGACGTTCCCCGCGGCGTACTCGTGGGTGATCGGCGTCGGCGCCCTCTCTGCGGACGGCAACTGCCGCGCTTCGTTCTCCAACTACGGCGGCTGGGTCGACGTCTATGCTCCCGGCGAGGACCTGGTCAACGCCTTCACCGTCGGCGAGTACGAGTGTATCGAAGAGCCCCATGAACACAGGCGTTTCGAAGGGCTGGCCAACTGGAGTGGTACGTCGTTCTCGGCACCCCTGGTCGCCGGGATGATCGCAGCACGGATGTCCGCAACAGGCGAGAACGCTCCCCTCGCCGCCGAAGCCTTGTTGCGCTTGGCCCGCAGCCAAGCAGTCCTAGGCGTCGGCCCGGTCCTGCTCCCTCACCAGGTCTGCGCCACTCCCCGCAAGTTATGCCACCCCAGCTGCGACAGCGCCTGCGCTCACGCAGTGCTGTCCTGAAGCATGCCCACAACCCACCGGATGCAATGCACAGCCACCCGCGGTGGTCGACTGACCGCGGCGACCGGATCGAACCCCACATCGGTGACGCGGTCGGTCGCGACGCTCAAGCGTTGAGCAGAACGCGTGTGATTAAGGTGCGTGTCCCTTCTCGCACACGCGAGGCTAATCACACGCGGGGCACTGATGAAACATCAGCCACCTGCGTTTTGTGGCTATAGGAGACTTCTAGCCCAGGGGCCCCATACAGGTCAGCCAGATCCTCGCGATCCGCCCGATTACACCGCCTTCATCGCGCCAAGCTCCGTCACCATCCCGCGAATATCGGACGCACTCAGCCACTCGGCCGGCTCCAACGCCTCCAGCCCGGCTAGCGCGGCCTTCTTCTCCGCCACCGCCGCGTTGTACTGCCCCGTAACCGCCTCCGGATCCCACCCAGCCTCCAACGCCCGCTGCGGTACATCGTCGCCTCCGCCGCAGCGACCCGCCCTCGGAAGCTCTGCTCAGCCGCATCCACAGCGTCTTCCTTGCCCTGAGCCCCCACAAGAACTACAACAGTCTCATCAATATTCTTCGGGCTGAACAGACGCGCAATGCACTCGTTCACACCATCCGACAGATGGTCCTCACGAAGACAGACAGTTGGCGGATGCCCAAGCTCCTCCCTCGCTCCCGGAACGAGCGTCCGAGCCGCACACCGATAGAACATCGCGTGCCTCCGTGGAGCACCTTCCATCTTCCGCCCGCAGCTCTCGCACCGAATCGCCCCTCGAAACAGGTACGCCGCCTTGGGCGCGGTGTGCCGAGGGTTCTCCAAGATCACCTTTACCGCCGAGTGCTGCCACCCATCGCCCCGCCGATGCCGATTCTGCCGTGGCGTATGAGCAGACGGACACAACACACCCTCCCGATTCAAAATCTCCGCGATCCCCTTCAACCCAACCCCATCGAGCTACACCCCAAAGATCCGCTCAACCACCGGCGCTGCAACCTCATCAATCTCCAACACTCGAAGCCGATACCCCTCCTGCGCCTTCCTCAGATTCGGATGCAGCCCCGCGTATCAACCACCGATACCCGTACGGCGCCCGCCCACCACCCTGATGCTTCCCATCAATCAGCACCTGCGCAGCCATCGTCGCCCGAACCCGCCGCTGCACATGCTTCCAAGGCGACGGCCGCGATTGGCCGATGTCGAAGTACTCCGCGACCACCACCCCACCCAGCGGCTCAACGAAGCGCTGCGCCTCCCCCCAATTGCCACGCTAGAGATGTCCGCGGATCCTGGTTGTTCTCGGTAGAGCACCGCCCACTGACAGGCTCTACGCCACTGCGACGTGGACTGAGCGGTTCCCTCGGGCAGACACAGAGACTCGTGGCCGGCTACCAGAACATGGCAACAGTGTTCGCCGACCGGGATGCGACGGTCGCCGAGCCCTACCCGCCGGCTGACTTGGTCGCAGTACAGATCGAGGCAGTGCCGGCGGTGCTCAGGCTGATGGACCCGAGGCGCGCTGAGGAACTGCATTCTCCCGAAGGTGCGAGCGCTGCTCGGCGCGAACCGCGGCGAGTTCACGGTCGGACACGTTGAGTCATTGACGGTCGCTGGGCGGTCAGTGATCATCACTGTGGGGAAAGACGCGGAGATCGCGCGCTAGGTGCTGATCCCGCGGGGGGATTCCGAGGGGGAATCAAATGCATGCAGTGACCCTGCATGGGCGCAAGCCTGCCCACAGAAACCGTTTACTTCTCGCTGCCACGGCCTTCGCCGTAGCACTGACAGGGGCTGTCGCCGCAGCTCCTACGGCGTCCGCCGCACCGGCACCCGGTGCGTCGGCAAGTCCGACCAGCGTCAACAGGTTCGGTGTCTCGACGGTGACGCTCACGCTCGACGGTGAGAGCAGTACGCAATCGACGCCGACCGACCTGGTGCTCGTGCTGGACGAGTCCGGGAGCATCGACAGCGGCGAGTTCAGCCAGCTCAGGAACTTCGCCGACGACGTGGTCGAGGCAGTCGCCGACGACGGCCTGTTCGCCAACGGCGGCCGAGCCGCGGTGGTCGGCTTCTCGACCGGCGCGCACACCGTGATCGGCCTGAGTGCGGACGAGACCGCGGTACGAAACGCCATCACCAGCAACCCACAGGCGACGGGGACGACCTGCATCTCCTGCGGCCTCAACCAAGCCAACACCGTGCTGGGACCAAACGACCCGGCCCGCAACCAAGTGGTCATCGTGATCACCGACGGCAACGCGAACGGTGGCGACCCGACGGCAGCAACAGCGGCCTCGCTTCAGGGCAAGGCGACGGTGTTCGCGGTGGGTGTTGGCGACAGTGTCAGCCAGTCGACCCTGGAGACCATCGCGAGCGGCCCGGGATCCGACAACACCTTCTCGGTGGGCGGTTTCGGCGGCCTCGCGGCCCTGCTGGAAACCCTCGTCGCCGCCGTTTCAGTGCCTGGAGCAACGAACCCGTCGATCGCCGTGACCTTGGCGGCCGGCTGGAACCTGGTGCCGGGCTCGATCACCGCGAACCTCGCCGGATCGTCGATCGGCGCCGTGACGGTGGACGGCTTCACCTGGTCGCGGGCCAACCTCGCCGACGAGGATCTCGTCATCACCTACCAGATCAAGCACGAGGGTGCGCCCTGCGGACCACTGCCGGTGAACTCGTCGGTGGTCTACGACGACGACGAGAACGCTGTGGTGAACTTCCCGCCGGTCAGCGTCAACGTCAACTGCCTGCCGCCCGTGGCCGTCGCCGGTCCGGACAAGACGGTCGCCGAGGGTTCCGCGGTGACACTCGATGGCTCCGGCAGTCACGACCCGGACGGCATCGTCACGTCCTACGCGTGGAGCGGCGCCGACGCGGGAATCGGAACGCTCTCGAACCCGAGCAGTGCGGTCGCAACGTACAACGGTCTCGACGACGGCGCCGACGCGGTCGCCCTGACCGTGACGGACGACAACGGCCTCACCGATGACGACAGCACCACGGTGACCGTACAGAACGTGGCGCCGGTGCTGACGCTCACAACCTGCCCGATCCAGCCGAATGCGGTGAACACCGACGTGTCCTTCGCCGGCACCTTCACCGACGTGGGCACGCTGGACACCCACTCGCTGTCGGTCAACTGGGGCGACGGTTCGACGACCCCGGTGCCCGCGGTGAGTTCTCCGGTCGGGGCCACGCACCAGTACACGGCCGCCGGAATCTACGACATCGCCGTCACGGTCACCGATGACGACGGCGGCTCCGACACCGAGAGCTGCGGCTTCGTCGTGGTGTACGACCCTGACGGCGGGTTCGTCACCGGTGGTGGCTGGATCGACTCGCCGGCTGGTGCCTACCCGGCCGACCCGACGGCAACCGGCCGCGCCAACTTCGGCTTCGTGTCGAAGTACAAGAAGGGCGCTTCGGTACCGACCGGCAGCACGGAGTTCCAGTTCAAGGCCGGCAGCCTGAACTTCCACTCCAATGACTACCAATGGCTCGTTGTGGCCGGCAGCAAGGCGATCTACAAGGGCACCGGCACCATCAACGGCGCCGGCGGCTACAGCTTCATGCTGACCGCGACGGATGCGAGCCCGGATCGGTTCCGGATCCGCATCTGGCAGACCGCGGACAGCACAGTGGTCTACGACAACCAGGTCGGCGCCGCGGACGCGGCTGATCCGACCACCGCTCTCTCCGGTGGGGCGATCGTGATCCACAAGGGCTGAGCAGTACCGGTGGCCGGTGCCTGGGCCATCCCAGGCACCGGCCTTTCCTTCAGACGCCTCTGCGTCGCTCGGACTACCCGGCGAGGCGGCCTGATGGCCAAGGTCGATCGGGGTGAGTTGATCGAGCATCGTGACGACGGGGCTCACAAGCTGTCCTCGACCCAGTTGACCGAAGACGCCAGCGGCATGGGCTACGGACCTGACTGGCTCAGCTTCAGCCAGCGGGTCGCCGCCCTGCACGCGGGCACGATCGTCCCGCCGGTCAGCGGCGAGGACCCGCACGGCGAGACAGTCCCAGAGCCGTTGGCCGCCTCTTTGTGCAGCGACTTCAACTTCCCTGTCCCCGATTTCGGCCGGTACCAGTCGCTCGCCGCGGCCGAACGCAGGAACGCGCCGCATACTCGCGGCTCGTTCTCGGGCCACGCCGCGATCATGGCCTGTCTGGCCTCGCCGCCGGCCGGCAATCCTCAGCACGCCCCGAAGATCAAGACGCCCGGCAGGATCCTGATGATCAACTCAGCTCACGACCCGGCCACGCCGCACGAATGGGCCGCTGCCATACACCGTCAGACCATCGCCGGCACCGTTCTGCTCACCTACGACGGCTGGGGTCACGGCGCCTACCCCTACACCACCTGCACCCGCTCGACCACCGACAACTACCTGACCACTCTCAAGCTCCCCGCCGCCAACACCCACTGCCGGCCCAGGATCCACCGAGCGCTCCCCTGTCGACCAGCCCCGCCCCTCGACGACCATGAGCTGGTCCGGCTCGAATTGGCGGTATAACGAATCGTCGGCGATCACCCCAGCCGGCGCGGTCAGGGTCGTGACACGTTCTTGACCAGCCACCCTGCCAGCGGACGCAACTGGGAGAAAGCAGAGACCACTCGGTCGGCCGCGGCGGGTGTATGAATCCAGTCATCACAGCCAAGCGGCCGGGTCGCGATGACTGACCGGTGCCTCAGCAACTGCGCCCGCGGGTGGTCGGCCGGAGAGCCTCGGAGCGGACGCTTCAGCAGGTCGCCCGAGATCACGAACCCCTCTCGCTCGAGCTTCCGGACGATGCCGGTCAGCCGCCGTCCGGAACCGGGCTCTGCCACTGCGGTCCGATAACGCTCGATCTGCACCGCCGGCGCGTACCACCACGCCACGCCAACCTCCAGACCGTCGAGATCGAACCGGACGCTCAGTTCGACGTTCCTGGCCAGCCGAACGATCGCGTGCTGCCGCTGCCATGCCCCTACCAGGACCTCGCCATAGCCCCACACGGAGAAGTCCTCGTACGCGGAATCCGCGTCAGCCACCGCGTTGAGCAGCTCGATCATCGGACGGCGAACCAGCTCCTCCCGGTCTCGCCTGCATCGCCGCCTGACCTCGGCGGGAGGATCACCCTCCAGCTGGAGCAGCACATCGAAGGCGGCCCTCGGCCACCCCTCGAAATCACCGGTCACAGTGGCAGCCTAGCGAGCCCACGCCCTCGCCTCACGCCGTGTTCGAGCCGCGAGGACCATCCGTCGATGGCTGGTGGTGCGGACTAGAAGATCTCGAGACTGACCGGCGCGACGGGCCAACTGAAGGCGACTGTTGTCGCGGACAGCGCACCGGGAGTGTGCTCGGTGACCCGGCCTGTCGCGGCGAACTCGGCCAGCGGCCGGCCTCCCAGGTAGGCCGCGGACAGCTCGTTCACCGACAGCGAGAGGTCGGAGGCGGACTCGGTGGGTTCACAGCTGGCATGCTCGGCGTCGCCAGTCAGCCGGAATCGCCCGTTGTTGGCCTCGAGGAGGTCATCGGTCACCTCGATCACCACGTCCACACCAGTGGCATAGCGCCGCTGCGCAAGGGCGCGCGGCACGTCGGTGAGCCGAACCCACAGCGACTCGGTCAGCCGCCGACTGAGTGCCACCGGGTTGCTCACCAGCTGCTGGAGCGGTTCGTCCACCGCGGCGTTGCCGTACTCCAGTTTGGCGGCCAGATCGAGCGTCAGCAGGTGGTGCCACAGCGCGTGGTACGCCGTCGGCTCGAGAGCGACCAATTCCTCCACGGTCACCTCGTTGGCCGGACCGGCCGGCCCCCAGCTCAGCTTGCCGCGCCACAGCGCGTACCCGTCCAGCGCGCCGGCCTCATCGCGATGCACCAGGATCTGCCGCGCCGTTCTACCGCCGCGATTCTCGGGCTTGTCTTCGAGTTGCCTACGCCAACGCTGCTCGGACCGGCCCGACACCCCCGGACGCTTCGCCTGCAACTCCCGAAGCATGGGCGCCAGCTGAGCCGGTGCGTCCTCGGCGAGCACCTCCTCGATGCGGCCGCCGCCGCGGTACACGGGATGCGGCATGACCCTGTGCAGGTCGACCTCGTACGACACGCCCCAGGCCGCCGGGGCGTAGCCGAACCGGCCATAGATGCCGGGCTCGCTCGCCCAAAGCACCGCTAGAGCTTCCGGCACTTCGCGCAACTGCCGGCTCATCAGCCTGGACAGGATCCCTTGTCGCCGGTGAGTCGCACGGACCCCGACCGCGGTGACGTGCGCCGCCGGAACCACGCCTCCCGGCACCGACAAGTCACGACTCATCGCCTTGGCAGAAGCGATGAACTGGTCGCCGTCCACAGCGACCAGCGCCCGCTTCGGCTCGAACAACTCCCGGTCCAGGTCGGTCGGCGTGCTCTCGAACATCATCGCCGCCGCGAACAGCCCCGCGAACCGATCATGCTCATCAGCCGTCGCCGCCCGCAGTTCGTACTCGGAGTTCACCATGACGGCATCGTCACACGCCGCACCGACAAACCTCTCGAGGACACCACAACCTGGGGTCTGATGGAGACGTCAGCCACCCGCGTCAGCGGCGCCAGATGTCGCGAGCGGGCTGGTACTCCATGAACTTGGCGATTTCGGCGGCAAGGTCGGCGTCGAGTTCGCGTTCGACGATCCAGAAGGCCAAGTCGATGCCGGAGGTGATGCCGCCGGCCGTAATCAGATCGCCGTCGTCGACCACCCGGTTGGGCTTGAGGTCCGTTCCCGCCTCCCGGAGGTCCTCCCAGGCGGTGTGATGGGTCGTCGCCGCGCGGCCCTTGGTCAGGCCGGCAGCGGCGAGCAGCATCGAGCCTGTGCAGACCGATCCGACCCAGCTCAGCTTCGGCGCCAGCTCCGCCAACCGCGCGGGCAGTTCTCCGCGCTGGACTTCAGCCCAGGCGCCCTTCTCGGCCCGGCTGCCCCAGCCTCCGCCCGGCACGAAGACGGCGTCCGGGTTCGTGTTCCCCAAACTGTCCGTAGCCCGGAACTGCAGCCCGTTCATCCCTGTCACCTCGACCGGGCCGTCGAGCCCGACCAAGGTGAGTTCGAGCCGTCCCATCCGGGCCGCGGTGCCCCAGACCTCGAACGGGCCCACCACATCCATCTCGTCCACACCGTCGAAAACCACGATCTCGATTCGCATGCGTCCACCCTCACGCCCGGCGCCGAACCGAACCAGTACAGCGATGGCCGAAGTTCGTCAGCAACTGGCCACCTGACGCAATGGACAGGACCAGTTGGCGAGCGGGAACAGCCCTCTTGGTCAGGTTGCCCGCGGCACCGACCGGCTCGGTGGCTCATGGGGTATCGGTCGATGCGGAGGTGGTGCCGGTGGGGTCGCTCGGTGGTGAGGCAGTTGGGGTGTCCTGCCACCTACGGGCGATTTGCTTCATCAGCTGCGGATAGACGATCACATAGCGAAGAGGCTTGATCCCGGCCATGTAGACCCGCCCGAACAGGCCATTGGGTTTGACCAGCGCGGTCATCTGGGCGCGGTAGCCGCCCGAGCCGTCGGAGACCCACCCATAGTGGGACAGGCAGTGCACGGTCTTGTTCGACAACTCCCAGCACATCTCGTTGTGCGTGAGGTAGACCGGCCGAAACGGCGTCCCCTGTGGCACCGGCGGGATCGGCCCGTCGCGCAGATCGGCCGGTAGCCGGTCACGCAGGGACGGTGCGCGGATCCCGAGGCCTTGTTCGGCTTTGTCCCAGCCCAGCAATCGCCCGAGCTGCCAGCGCAGGTCCCACAGCGCGCGCGCCGGCCACGCCCAGCCGTCCGTCGGATTGTGGTCGTCGCGCGCGAGCCGCTCGTCCATCCGAACGAATCGCTCGAAGTCGTCCGGTCCGCCAGGAGTCGGCAGGGCCCACACGTCCTCGATATGGAAATCGGCAGCGATCTCGTGGATGCGCCACGGCTGATCGGTGTGGGCGCTGTTGGGAATCCTCATGACGACCTACCGCCCACGACCGGGGGCTGAGGGTGTCCGGCGCCGTTCGAAGCGATCATGAGAGTACGGCCTGGGGCGCGGCGCTGTCGGAGCGGGTGGCGCGGCGGGCTCCGACCACCAGCAGCACGATCGCGAGCACGCCGAGCGGCCAGGGCGTGAACGGCTGGACCACTGCATCGATGACGGTCCAGATTCCCAGGATCCAGGCGATGAACGCCGGCGGCGTGATGCCCCGGCGGTCCATCCACAACACGATTAAACCGATCACGACGAGCTGCGGGCCGAAACTCTCGACACTGAGCCAGTACGCGCTGCCTGCCGTGCTCATCTCACTCAGATCCTCATGCCACAGACCCCCGCTGAACCACGTGCCGGCATGGCGCGCAGCCTTCTCCACGACGAGAGCGCCGAGTGTGTGCGCGGCTCCGGAGAGCGTCAGGATCCAACCCGCCCATTTGATCATCCGAGTGCTCCGTTCGTCTCGCGAAGCTGTGCTCCGCGCACAGCTTCATTCCGGAACTACAGTTCCGGAACCTTTGTTCCGTATCATGCAGGGTGTGGCAACTGGAAGGCAACAAGGCGGACGCCCCCGCGACAGTCGCGTGGATCACAAAATCCTGCAGACCGCCCGGGAGCTGATCGAAGAGGCCGGCTACCCAGCCCTGACTGTCGACCAGGTCGCGGTCCGGGCCGGGGTGGGCAAGGCGGCGATCTACCGCCGTTACGCCTCCAAGGCCGAGATGGCGTTTGCCGCCACCATGCACGGACAGTGGCCGCCTCCCCTGACCGACGCCGGCTCCCTGTACGAGGATCTGCTGGCGTTGGCCCGCGCGTTTCATGTCCGCATGGCCACCCCGACCGCCAGGCAGGTGGCACCGGCCCTGATCAGCGAACTTGCCGGCAATCCTGACCTGGATGCCCAATTTCAAAACACCTTCTTGGCCGCTGAACACGCCGCTCTCGCTGAAATCATCGAACGGGCCGTGGGCCGCGGTGAGCTGGCCGGGCCGATAGATCCCACGATTGCCCACCTGCTACTGCTCGGCTCCCTCGCGGCCGGCCTGTACATCATCAACCTGACCGTCGACGACACGATGATCACCGAGCTCGCCACTGCCGCAGCTGCCGGCATCGCCGCCCTGGCCGATCGGCACCACAGCGGCAACCCCCAAGGAGCCACCCAGCCGCAGTGACTCAGCCTGCCTCGCGGTCGAAGTCAGCCGCGCTCCATGGCTGCGAGCAAGAGCCCGGCCATCGAGCGGCCGGCCACCAACAGTGGCTCCGGATCGCGGGCGGCCCGGGATAGAACGAACGCCCCCTCCAAGATCATGATCATCGAATAGGCGAGTGACCGTGCTGCGCCCTGGTCGGACACCCAGCGGGCGAACCACTGCTCACTGACACTGACCCACGCGGCGAAGACCTCCGCCGTCGCGACACGGAGCACCTCATTGGTGCCGGCGACCTCCAACGCCACCGTCGCGATCGGGCAGGCGTCGGCATAGTCGCTCGCGGCAAGGTCGTCCGCGGCCGCCTGGAAGGCGTGCGCAACGGCCTCGACCGGGTCCGGAACGCTCTCGAGCAACGCCAGCACCATCTGGCCGTACGCAGCTCCGGAGGTGCGGATCGTCTCCTCGGCCAACTGCTGCTTACCGCCGGGGAAGAAGTGGTAGATCGACCCGAAAGGCGCGTCGGCATCCGTCGCGATCCGCTTCAGGCCGGTGCCCGAGTAGCCGTTGCGGCGAAACAACATCGTGGCTGTGTCCCGGATCCTGCTTCGTGTGTCCGGCTGCCGCTGTCCCATCGCCTCTCGCCCTTCTGTACCAAGTGTGTTGGCGTGTCGCGCCAGGTTCACTAGGCTCCAGTAGAACAATCTATCAAATGGAGGCGGCGATGCCCCAGATCAAGCTGTCATCCGGGCCGATCGACTATCAGGACACGGGCGGTGGAGGGCCGGCGCTGGTCCTCGTCCATGGGTTGCCGATGAACGAAACGCAATGGCGCAAGGTGGTGCCGCTGCTGGCCGGGTATCGCTGCATCATGCCCACGCTGCCTCTCGGCGGTCATCGTCGACCGATGAACCCGGACGCCGATCTGTCCCAACGCGGCGTCGCACGGCTGCTGGGTGAATTCATCGAACGCCTGGGCCTGGACGACGTCACCCTCGTACTCAACGACTGGGGCGGTGGCCAGTTCCTGGTCATGGACGGGCAGGGTCAACGGGTCGCGCGGCTGGTACTGGTGGCCTGCGAGGCGTTCGACAACTTCCCGCCAAAACCGGCCAAGGCGTTGACTGTGGTGTGCAGGGTTCCCGGCGGTGTCTGGCTTCTGACCAGACTGATGCGCCTTCCCTCATTCCGGAACAACCGCAACGGATACGGCGGAATGAGCCTGCGCGGGATCCCGGACGAGATCCTGGACGACTGGTTCGCTCCCGCGACCCGGAGCAGGGCCATTCGCAGAGATTTCGCCAAGTTCGCCACCTCGGCGCCCAAGCGCGAGACCTTGCTGGCCTGGAGTGAGCGACTACGTGACTTCGACCGCCCTGTACTGGTCGTCTGGGCGACCGAAGACCGATTGATGCCGCGCGAGCACGGCCCACGGCTGGCAGAACTGTACCCGAAGGGCCGGCTGATCGAGATCGCCGACTCGTCCACCCTCATCCCAGAGGACCAGCCCGAACGGCTCGCCGAGGTGCTCACCAACTTCCTGATCGAGACTGGAGCGGAGCCGTCCCGGCCCACCATTTGAGCCAAGGACAGCGGGCGATCCCCGGGCCCACAAGCCACATCGGCACAACGCCAGATGGTGGCCAGAGGAAGTCCCGGCCCGCACAACAGATGATCGAAGGTGCGGGTTGGCGGTGACCGTGATGACCCCGAGAAGGCAACAACGGCCGAAGAGGGCGACGGACAATCCGCAGGCCAGGTTCTGGTGAGAGTAGAGGTGTGACACGAATGGGTGCACTGCGCACGCCGCGGGAGCGATGGATCGAGGAGGGTCTTCGGATTCTGGCCGGCGGTGGCATGGACGCTGTGCGCATCGAGGTGCTTGCCAAGGCACTCGATGTGACCAAGGGCGGCTTTTATGGCTACTTCGCCGATCGTGAAGCTTTGCTGACGGAGATGCTCGATGCGTGGGAGCGCGAATCCATCGACGAGGTCTTTCGCCAGATTGAACAGCTTGGCGGGGATGTGAAGGACCAGGTGAGACTGGCCGGAAGGCTCACCTTCGCCGGCGACCGGCTGCTTCCCATCGACCTGGCAGTTCGCGACTGGGCTCGCCGTGACCCGGAGGTCGCCGAGCGCCTGCGCCGGGTCGACAACCGCCGAATGCAACTGCTGCGCGATGCGATCAGCACCCTTTGCGCCGATCCCGACGAGGTCGAGGCGCGCTGCCTACTTGCGTTCTGCCTGGCAATCGCCAATACCCTGCTCGCAGTCGATCACCCCCACCGCACGCGAAGCGAGGTCGTGGCCCATGCCGCAGATCTCATCCTCGCCGATGCCAGCGGCCGAGTACATGAATAGCAAGGTGACGGCAGAACAGTTCAGGGACCTACTGGCCCGCATCGAGATCGGCTGGTCGCAGGGCCGGCCGGAACTGGCAGCCGCGTGCTTCCATGAGGACGCCATCTACGTCGAACCTGGTGGACGGCAGCTCTATACCGGGCGACAAGAAATCTGGGAGCTGTCCGGTGGTTCTACGCCCAGCGCCATGCGAATGGAATGGCATCACGTCATCTTCGACGAAGACCGGCAGACGGGTGCGGCCGAGTACACCTTCAAGGGACGCCGCCAGTTCCACGGCCTCGTCCTGATCAAGTGCCAAGAAGGGCTGATCTGGCGCTGGCGCGAGTACCAATATCATGACGAGAATCCATGGGCCGCTTTCATCGAGCCGTCAGAGTTCGAATGAGCCGGGTGGAACCGCTGCTCAGGAGGTGAGCGTGACACGCTCGCGGCCGGCTGCCTCAGCGACGGCCACCATGAGTCAGTAGCCACCACCACCCCGGTCATTCGCCGGCCAGGCAACGAACTCAGTGTCCAACGGTGACCGCGGGGAAGTAGCCGAAGGCAACCATCGGATGAAGGTCTCAGGTCAGCGGTTCGCTTCGGTAGTGCTCGGCGTCCTCGGTCACGAGTACTCCTTCGCCCTTACCCAATGGACGGATCACCTGACCGGTCAGTCCCAGTACGGCGGCTTCGTTGGTGGGGCTGTGGCCGACGACGAGTGCGCGTCCGCCCTCTGGCAGGCCTTCGATCAGTTGCCTCAACGTCAGGCCCAGCAGCCACGACTCCCGCTCGACGAGCTCCGGGTCGACCGCGCGGATGGCCTCGACGTCCGCACCCTTGCCTGCTGCCTTCGCCGCGTCGCGCCAGCGGCCTTCCACCGATGAGCGGAGGCCAGTCGCTTCGGTGATCGGTACGTCGTCCTGGCCGGCCGCGCTCCGCAGTACCTCCAGCATCTGGGTGCAGCGTGACGCGCCGGTCGACACGAACGCGACGTACGGCGGGCTCAGCCGGCCGCTGATCGCCTCGGCATCCGCTACTCCGCGTGGCGTTAGGCGATCACCGTCGTTGTCCGTGTGCCGGAGCAGCTCGACGTACCGCATCATCTCGATCCCTTCGGCTAGCCACCGTACGGGCGGGTGATGATCTCCAGGATGTGGCCGTTCGGATCCAGCCAGTACACACCCCGACCGCCGTCATTGGTGTTGATCTCCCCCGGCCGTTGCCGGAAGGGATCGGCCCAGTAATCCAAGCCACGTTCACGAATCCGCCCGAAGATCGCGTCGAACTCCGGTTCCCCGACCAGGAACGCGTAGTGCTGCGGAGCGATCGGGCCACGCTCGTCCGCGAAATCCAGGGACACCTCACCCAGCTGCACGACCAGAAACGGCCCGTACGGCGCAGGCTCGGCGACCCCGAGTATCTCCGCGAGGAATCCAGCGGCTTCGCCCTTGTCCCGAGACCGCACGATGGTGTGATTGAGCCGAACCGTCATATGCCAATCTCACATCGTCGGCCGGTCGCTGTCACTAGCTGCCCTTCGTCGCCATGGTCAGGCGCCGATGCTCAGGCGTGTGGCTAGGGTGCGCACGTGAGGATCGAGGAAGTTGAACCGCGCCAGGTCAGGGCACACCGGCCAGTTGGTCTCCGAGCGGCGTGCGTTCGTAGAGCACGACCCGGCCGGTGCGCCTTGCCCTGACCAGGCCCTGAGCGGTCATCGCCCGCAGCGACTGGTTCGCCGCCGACGGGGACACGCCGAACATCGCCGCCAGCGCGGTCGTCGACTGTCCGGTGCCGAGGGCGCGGAGGTACCGCAGCCGGCTCGCGTTGAGGATGCCGTCGCCGCCGGAAGTGCCGGTGTCGTCGGTCCACATCGAACGCTGGTTGGCGGCGCAGTACATCAGCAGCGGGTCGGAATCGCGGAGCGGGGTCGAACTGCTCAGGGTGAACAGGGACGGTATGACGAACAACGGCCGGCCCCGGGTGTTGAGGATGAGGTCGTCGTGCCCCAGGACGTGCGCCTTGATCGACGTGGCGTCAGCGCGGAAGCCGGGGCCACAGCCGTTCAGGGTCGCGATCACCCCCTCCGCCGCCAGGGACCGGGAGCGAGACGCGACGTCGGCGTCGAGTGTCGCCTTCATCCGCGGCCAGTGCGGCTGAAACGCCAGCCGCCAGTAAGCCTCCAAGGCATCAGCCAACCGGTCACCTGACGATCGCCCGCTGGTCCTGAGCCGGCGCGGGATCGAGCCGACCGCGAACTCGATGTCCGCCCCGAGCGCTCGCAGGTCCTGATCACGCAGGTAGGCCAACTGCGCGTCGATGGTCAACGACACGCCAGGACGCGGGTTGAACAGATCCGGGGTGTCGAAGTTCGACCCGATCAGCCCGCTCAAGACGTCGAGCGGGAGCTGGTCACGCACCCGGCAGACCGCGGCGTACCAGGGGGCCTGGAGCGGGTAGCTACTCGGCGAGCGCAGCGCACGCAAAGAGTTGCCGAGTTCGGTCAGCGGCGAGACGGCGAAACGCACCAGCCCGTAGTCGCCCGCCTCCAACTGATAGAGGGCCACGGCCGATTGTAAGCACGGCAAATGAACCAACACGCCGTCCGACGACAGGCAAACAGCGGATCGGTATCCCTGTTCAGGGGCCCGGGCAGAGAAGAGGGCCGGTCGAGGCCTTGTGCAACGGGCTCCGCACCCGGCGGGGACGGCGCCGGGTGCGGAGTCGGTGGTGGATCAGCTGTAGCGGTTGTAGATCGCTGTGCCTGGGCAGGCGGTGACTCCGAGGCGGGTCGCGCAGCCCTGGTACTGGCTGTTGCCGTTCCACCAGGTCCAGCCGCCGATGGTACGACCGTGCAGCCAGGTGTACATGCCGTTGTAGTTGGCGTCGTACGTCCGCAGGCTCCAGTGGACATGAGCACCTGTCGCGGAGCCACCGGCGCAGACGTCGGTACCGATGTTGCCCAGCAGCGCGCTCGAGCCGACCGACGTCCCGTTGTAGTACGTCGCGTTCCACAGGTGGTAGTAGTCCGTCGAGAAGCCGTTCGGGTGGATCACCCGCGTCCAGCCGCCGCCCGCACCGCACATCGACGTGGCCGTACCCTCCCGGGAAGAACGGATCCTGCCGCTGGCATTGCCTCCGGCCAAGTCCAGGCTGCTCCAATAGCCGTTGACGCCGTCCGAGGCATGCGGGCCACCGGTCACGGTCATGTAGTAGTCCGGCATCCAGGGCAACAGCAGCCCACCGGTGTTGGCCGCCGTGGTCGCGGCGCCCGTCGGTTGTTGCGTCACTGACTGCTGCTGCACTGCCTGATGCTGCGCGTACGCCGTCATGGACCGCCGTTCGGCCGCTCCTACGAGCGGGGAGGTCGCGACCTGGTCGGCGAACTCACGATCACCTTCGACTCCGGTGACCCACTGGCCCGCCGAGTATCGGGCGATGTACAGCCAACCCTCGGGGTGGGCACCCGGAGACGCCGACGCCTCGACGTACGCGACGCCACGGGCCCACCCCGGCGCCGCCGAGCGGACATCGACGACAACCTTGCGACCCTGCGCGGCGAGCCGGCTGATGGCGTCGGCCGGTGCGAGGCCACGGCCCGCCTCGGACCGCGCCAGTGCGTCAGTGGCGACCGCGTCGACCAACGACTGGCGGGACACGCCGAGCGTGCCGGCGATCGCGGCAGGCATCTTCAAAGTCACACCTGGCGCGACCGGGCTCGGGGTTGCGCCGACATCGCGGACCGCGGTCGCGTCGTGGGGTGCCGCCACGGCAGGGGCGGCAACGAGCATGCCGGCTGCGGCGACAGCGGCGAAGGTGGATCTTACGAACAGGTTCGAGGGCATGGGCGGTGACCCTTCTGATCGAGATGACCTGCCGGACGGGACAGGTAACGCGAGTTTGGCAGAGGGTTCCGTACATCACGAGAACTTGTAGCGAAACACTTACAGCTCGCCGGGCTGACCGGGACGTCGATGCGCCCAGGGTGGTCTCGCGGGTGAGAAGCGCGACGGGGCCGGTTCGTTCACGCCTGGGGATGGTCCTGGTCGTTGCCATGGGCAAGGTCGTCGCACGGGACCAGAACGCAGCCGGCCCCACGCAAGTAGTGGCCGGCTCCGCGATCGCCGACAGCGGCCGCCTTCGCGCCGCCGAAGTGCGCGCGCCCGATCAGCACCGGGTGCCCCGCCCGACCCTCGTAGGATGCGCGCGCCAGACCATCCGGACCCGCCGCAGAGGCGAGCACTCGCCGGACGACGTCCGCTCCGACATCCGGCAGATCCACCAGATGCACCAGAGCCGCCTCGGCCTTGGTGGTGCTCGCCCACGTCAGACCGCTGCGAAGGGATGCACCCATCCCCGTCGACCACTCGAGTGACGGCACTATCGAAACTCCTTGATCCACAAGAAGTTCGGCCACCTCGTCACCAGCGGCGCCAACCACCACAGCCACTTCGGTACAACCACCGGAGCGCAGTACGTCGACCGACCGGACCACCCACGGCACTCCTCCCCCGTCCATCACCAGCGCCTTCGGACCACCCATCCGCGTCCCCGCACCGGCAGCGAGCAGTACTCCGACGACGACGGGCTTCATGCCAGCACGGTACCTGGAGGCCGGGCTCTCACAAGCGCCAGCGGCGACTCGCATCTACCGGCGTCAGTGGCGGCAGCCAACTGGCAATCCCTTCACCTGGGCACACCGGGACGGTGGCGGGTGCAGTTACGCGGGCGCTCTTTCGGCCGGGGCGTGGATCGGCCCGGCGAGCGAGCACAGCGGAAGGCCGGTCGCGTGGGTCTGTTCAAGCAGGATCTCCGCGGCGATCGACAGCGCGGTCTCCTCTGTCGTTCGAGCGCCCAGATCCAGCCCGATACCCTCCCAGCTGTTCGGAATACTGAACGCAGTGCGGAGTATTGAACACACGGTCTTTGGCGAGGGTTTATTTAAGTGTCAAGGACTCAGGCGCTCGCTCCTGCCCACGAGCAGGGGCCCTGGTCGGTGGTGGTGGGTATGGGCGGCGGTTTTCGCCGATTGGAGGTGGGCCGGTTAGGGTCTGCCGGGTGTCCATCTTCGATGTCGCCGCACCAGACCACGAACTGCCGGATGTAGAGGAACGCGCCTGGCGTGAAGTGTCCGATGTCGGCGTGGCCACCGCACGGATCGAGTGGGCGGGCGCCGCGCGGGAGATGCTGCTCGTCGCAGCCACGAAGTACCAGGCGCTCGTGCAGCACAAGGACATCGCCACCGGCGTACAGGAGTTGACCGGCATCCGGACCAAGCAGCCGACCCGGCAGTGGATCGGTGGCGTTCTCGCCGAGGTGTCCGCGGAGAGCCTGCGGCGCGGGGAACCGATGCTGTCGGCGCTGTGCGTCAACCCGGACGAGAGCGTCTTCGACGGGTACGCCGCCATCGTGGGTGCGGCGACGGGTACCACTCCCCCGGACCCGGACGTCCATGCGTCCCACGAGCGCCTCGCCAACTACCGTCATTTCGAGGCCGCCGGTCTGCCGGCCGACGGTGGCAGTGCGATGATCCCGCCGAAGCTCGGCGCCGCCCGCGCGCGAGCCCGCAAGGCCGCGATCGCCGAGCGCCCGATCAACAAGTGCCCCCGCTGCAACCTGCAGACCCCGGCCAACGGGATCTGCGACACCTGCGACTGACTCGACAACAATTCGATCACCTCCGGTACGCCGATCCGCGCGCGGAATTCGTCCCACGCGGCCAGGGGTCGGCGCCCTCGGGCCGGTCCGCTACCTCCGGCTCGCTCGCTGGAGGCGGGCGGCGATGGGGCCGATGACGTCGTGCAACTCCGCGGGTTCCTCGATGTCGAAGTCGAAGCCGAGCAGCGCGATCCAGACGGCGAGTTGTTCGAGGGACGGCGAGCCGACGATCATCCGGCACCGTCCGTCATCGACAGGTTCCACCACGCCCGCGGTCGGCGGCACCACCTCCTGTACTTCGGACGCCGGGGCGTGCAGGATGAAGCGGCCCTGGATGGGATAGACCGAGATCGAGATGGCGGTCGAGGTCAACCGCGCGACATCCTGATCGGACAACTCGTGCGGGGTGAACCGGGGACCCGTCGGGACGCGCGGAGTCAGCCGATCGACCCGGAAGGTCCGCCAGTCGTCCCGGTCGATGTCCCAGGCAACGAGATACCAGCGACGTCCGGTGTGCACCAGCCGATGTGGCTCGGTCGTGCGGGTGGTCGGCGTACCGGCCTTGTCCTGATAGTCGAACCGCAGCCGCTGCCGGTCCCGGCAGGCCGCCGCGACCGCCGTCAGTACGCCGGAGTCGACGGTCGGGGCACCACCGGCCAGCGGGACGGTCATCTGCTGCAGCGAATTCACCCGGTGGCGGAGTCGCGACGGCAACACCTGCTCCAGCTTGGCCAGCGCGCGCAGCGACGTCTCCGCGATCCCTGCCACGGTGCCTCCGGCAGCGGTTCGCAGGCCGACCGCAACAGCGACGGCCTCGTCGTCATCCAGCAGCAGCGGTGGCAACTGCGCGCCCGCGCCCAGTTGGTAGCCCCCGGCAACACCGAGCATCGCGTTCACCGGGTAGCCGAGGTTGCGCAGCTTGTCGACGTCACGGCGTACCGTCCGGACCGTCACGCCGAGCCGCTCCGCGAGCTGCCCGCCGGTCCATTCGTGCCGCGACTGCAGCAACGAGAGCAGCTTGAGCAATCTTCCCGAGGTCTCCAGCATGATGTAAATCCTGACAGTGAAAGAGGACCGAAGCTGACCTACTTCGATTCTAGCCTGGAGGTCAGTGTCAGGGTGACGTTGCCGCTCGCGCGGTGGTTGGATCCTGAGCACCTGGAGCCTG